>CAYQVL010000295.1:0-3006 GCA_964420825.1 uncultured Sphingomonadaceae bacterium | reverse complement strand
GCCCCTCGCTTCCGGCAAGATGGAGTACCGCGCGGCGCCCGTCGGCGCGCAGTCGATCGGCCATCGCCGCGCCGTCGCTATCGCCGGTCTCGATTCGCGCGAACCCGGCATTGCGCGCGGCGTCCGCTGTCTCTGCGCCGACCGCGTAGAGCGGCAACCCTGTATAGCGCGCCAGCGCCTCGCCGCCGTGCCGCGCGGCATTGGCGCTCGTCATCAGCAGCGCGTCGAACGTCTCGGCGTCGGGGGGATCCCAGCGCAGCGCCGTCACGGCGAACATCGGCGCAACGACCGTCCGCCAGCCCGCCGCCTCGGCGCGCGCCTGTGTCGCCGCTGCGCCGGGCTGCGGGCGCAGGATGACGAGCGCCGGCTTCATCCCGCGAACAGGCCGCGCAGCGCCGCGCCCGCCTGCCCGAGCAGCTCGCCGGCCAGCGCCATCGCCCCCGCTTCGCCGTCATCGACCGCTGCCTCGCGCTTCCCCGAGACGGCTTCGACGCCGTCGTTGCTCAGCAATTGCGCGGCGATCGTCATGACGCCGCCTTCGATCCGCGCCAGCGCCGCGACGGGCGAGTGGCAATCGGCGCCGAGCGTTTCGAGCAGCGCGCGTTCGGCGGCGATGCAGCGATGCGTCGCCGCGTCGTCGATCGCCGCGAGCAAATCGCGCAGGTCGCCGCGCGCGCCGAGCGTCTCGATACCGATAGCGCCCTGTTGCGGCGCCGGGAGCAGCGTTTCGAGCGCTATCGCCGCGCCGATTTCGTCATGGCCGAGCCGGTCGAGCCCAGCCGCCGCGAGCAACGTCGCATCGATCTTGCCGGCTTCTACCGCCGCGAGCCGCGTCGCTACATTGCCGCGCAGCGTCTCGATCCGCAGGTCGCGCCGCAAATACAGCAGCTGCGCCGCGCGGCGCGGGGAGGAGGTGCCGATCCACGCCCCCTCGGGCAGCGCCTCGATGCTCTCCGCGCCGATCAGCCGGTCGCGGACGTCGCCGCGCGGCAGCGTCGCCGCGATAACGATCGCCGCCGGGCGGATCGTCTCGACATCCTTCATCGAATGGACCGCGAAATCGATTTTCCCTTCGGCGAGCGCGCGGTCGATCTCCTTGGTCCACAGCGCCTTGCCGCCGATCTCGGCGAGCGGTCGGTCCTGCACCTCGTCGCCGGTGGTCCTGATCGGGACGATGGCGACGTCCTCGGCGGCTAGGCCGTGCGCCGCCACGAGCGCATCGCGTACGAGCGCGGCCTGCGCGAGCGCAAGCGGCGATCCACGGCTGCCGAGACGGAATGGGCCGGTCATGGCGCGCCTGTTAGGCGAAATTTCGGCGGGCGGAAATGGCCGAAGCGCGAAGGCGGTGCGCGGCGTGTTTCCGCCGCGCGTCGCTTTGGACGAGGATTCCGGCGCGGACTGCGCTATAGGGGCGGGGCCTGGCAGCCGCGCTCGCCGCCCGGCTGTCCATCTTGTCGCGAGTCCCTATGCCGCTCAGCAGTTTCGATATCGACGCCTTCCTCTCGGGCTATTGGCAGAAAAAACCGTTACTGATCCGCAATCCCTGGGCGGTTTGGCGCAACCCGATCGAGCCCGACGAACTCGCCGGGCTCGCCTGCGGGGATACGGTTGAAGCGCGGCTGATTACGCAAGCGGGAAAGAGCTGGGTCGCCGAGCACGGGCCGTTCCCCGAAGCGCGCTTCGACGTGCTCGGGCCGGCGCGGTGGACGCTGCTCGTCCAGGCCGTCGATCACCATGTGCCCGAGGTCGCCGCGCTGATCGAGCCTTTCCGCTTCGTTCCCAACTGGCGGATCGACGATGTCATGGTCAGCCTCGCCAGCGATGGCGGCGGTGTCGGCCCGCATTTCGATCGCTACGACGTCTTCCTCGTCCAGGGCCTCGGCAAGCGCCGCTGGCGGATCGGCGCGCCCTGCGATGACGCCAGCGAATTGCTGCCGCACGACGACCTGCGCCTGCTCGCCAGTTTCGAAACCCTGAACGAATGGATCCTCGAACCCGGCGATATCCTCTATGTGCCGCCCGGAGTCGCGCACGAAGGCGTCGCGCTCGGCGAGGATTGCATGACCTATTCGATCGGCTTCCGCGCGCCGTCGCGCGGCGAGCTGATCGACGGCTGGTGCGACGATCTGTTTGCGAAGATGACCGACGACGATCGCTACGGCGATCCCGATCTGCGCGCGCAGGCCAATCCGGGGGAGATCGCCGCCAGCGCAATCGACCGCCTGCACGCGATGGTGACCAAGACAATGACGGACCGCGACGCGTTCGCGCGCTGGTTCGGGCGCTACGCCAGCATCCCAAAATATCCCGATATCGACTGGCGGCCAGCCGGACCGATTGCGATCGCGCAAGTGCGAAAAAGGCTTGCCGAGGCGGTGCCGCTAGTCCGCAACCCGGCCAGCCGCTTTTGCTTTGTCCGTCAGGGTGCGGATGGGGTGCTGCTGTTTGTCGATGGCGAGTGTTTGGAATGCGAAACCGAAGCCGCCGCATTCGCCGAACTGCTCTGCGCGCAAGCCCGCATCACTATCGACCCCGGATTGCGGAACATGGGCTCAGTATTGGAATTGATTGCGAAGCTTATCGATCGGGGCAGTGTCGCTTTCGATTTCGAAGAATGAAGCGCGGTGATTGCGGGATGGTGACGGTCCGCTTCGCAGCGGCGCGTCATGCGTAACCGGTCCGGAATAAATCGGCCATCATGGCGAGCGCGGCGAAGCAATCCGGGAGACGCAAGCCCACGTCTGGACTGCGGCGGGTCTTCGGCCCTCGCAATGACGGATTGCGTAAGGGTCATCCGCCGCCAATGCTGGGAGCCCGACGCAGTCGCGTTTCCCGCGCTGTTGCGGACACCAGCCACGAGCGCCTATACGAAGGGTCCGGCTGTTCGCCGCCCTTTAAGCACCCCCCTCGTGTCGCAGGTCGCCTTAGCGTTTCCCGCGGCATCCCAAGCCGAGTCACTGTGTCCCAGCCCATCCATGAGTCCGCCGCGCCCATTCTAGAACGTCT
>CAYQVL010000294.1:0-3014 GCA_964420825.1 uncultured Sphingomonadaceae bacterium | reverse complement strand
CCTGGTTGCTATTGATCTTCCAGCTGGTCTCCGCACTCGTCGCCATCGGTGTTACCGCCTGGGCGGCATTCTACGTCGCCGATCTGCGCGCCGAGCGCGATGATCTGCGCCTACGCCTCGAACAGGCGCAAAGTAACAGCGAGGCTCGGGCCGAGCCCGGTGCGGCGTACGAAGACCCGGCGGCGGAATCGGTCTCTGTGGCCCCCGTAAGCCCGTCTCGTGCAGAACCCTCTACCGGCGTAACGCGACCTGAAACAACGCCCACCACGACGACGCGTCCGCCTACGACGACTCGCCCGCCGACAGCCTCGACGAGCCCGCCACGCGTCCCCACGGATAGCGCCGGTCCGAACGATACGCCGATCCGATCGAGCCCGGCCGAGCCGGTTGCAACCCCCGGGAGCGCTCGGGGGCAATCCACACAAACACCGGCGCCTGGCGTGAATATCCGCAATATCCTGCGCGAATTGCGCAACCGGCGCGAACCGGCGCGCGAACCCGTCAGCGAGCCAGCGAGTCCCGTCGCCGACAACAAACCGAGCAGACCCGACCCTCCGCAATAGCCGGGGACGCCGCACCTACCCCCAGATGCTTCGCCGAAATCGTGAATTCGCGACCGATCTCGCCCGAACCCGGCAAGAGAATCTTGGCAATAAAAGCCATGGCGGCCCAGATGCCGACGATCGGAGTGTCGCCACCTATTCTCCAGCGGGACAGTTACGGGTATTTGCGCCGGCGATCCGCCTTCGCCGAAACAAAACGCCCGGCGGTCGAAAACAGCCCTTGACGTATTATTGTGCAGCCGCGAAAAGCGCCGCCGTTATGACATATAAAATCACCCCCCTCGCGGTCGCCCCCCTCGCGGCCCTCCTCGCCCTTGCCGCCTGCGGCGACAAGGAACCCGAAATCGTCGGCGGAATGGCCGACCCGAACGCCGACCAGATCGAACATCTCAATCCGTCGATGCTGCCGGCAGCCGAACGCGAAACGAAGAGCTATCGCTGCGGTGACAACAGCCTTGTCTATGTCACCTATTTCACCGACGACATGAAGGTTGCGGTTCGCACCGAGCGCAATGGCCCGCAGACATTCCTGATGAACGAGGCGAATGCGGCGCCGGCCGATACCGACAGCGCAGCGCCCGATAGCGAAACGACGAGCGAAGACGCAGCGCCCGCCGCCGACGGCCCGATCCGTTTTTCGGGCGAAGGCTATACGCTCGTCGGCACCGGTTCGACGATCCAGTTCGCGCGCCCCGGCGGCAGCCTCCAGAGCTGCAACTCGTAGCGCTTTTGGTTCTCTCCATGTAGCGAGGCCGGCGGCAGCGATGCCGCCGGCCTTTTATTTGCGCTGGCGATCGGCACTTTCGCGGAGTCCACTGGCATAAATCAGACGCCTCGGCTATCGCCCGCGCCATGCCGGAATCCGAACCCCTCATCACCCCCGAAATCGTCGCCGAACACGGTTTGGCTCCACAGGAATATGAGCGCATCCTCGCCACGCTCGGGCGCGAACCCAATATCGTCGAGCTCGGTATTTTCTCGGTCATGTGGTCCGAGCACTGCAGTTACAAAAGCTCGCGTCGTCACCTGAAGAAATTGCCGACGTCGGGCCCGCAGGTGATTTGCGGCCCGGGCGAGAACGCCGGCGTCGTCGATATCGGCGATGGCCCCAATGGCACCAGACTCGCCGCTATCTTCAAGATGGAGAGTCATAACCATCCAAGCTTCATCGAACCCTATCAGGGTGCGGCGACGGGAGTCGGCGGCATTTTGCGCGACGTGTTTACGATGGGTGCACGACCGGTGGCGAATATGAACGCGCTCCGCTTCGGCAGTCCCGACCACCCCAAAACGCGGCATCTGGTGGCGGGCGTCGTCGCGGGTATCGGCGGCTATGGCAATTGCGTCGGCGTCCCCACTATCGGCGGCGAGGTCAATTTCCATTCGGCTTACGACACCAATATCCTCGTCAACGCGATGACCGTAGGCATCGCCGATCAAGACAAGATCTTCTACTCGGCGGCATCGGGAGTCGGCAATCCGATCGTCTATGTCGGCTCGAAGACCGGCCGCGACGGCATCCATGGCGCGACGATGGCGAGCGCCGAATTCGGCGAGGATAGCGAACACAAACGCCCGACCGTCCAGGTCGGCGACCCGTTTACCGAGAAGCTCCTCATCGAAGCCTGCCTTGAGCTGATGGCCTCGGACGCGATCGTCGCGATTCAGGATATGGGCGCGGCGGGGCTGACTTCCTCGTCGGTCGAGATGGCGACCAACGGCGCGGTCGGTATCATTCTCGACATGGACAAGGTGCCGTGCCGCGAGGAGGGGATGACGCCCTATGAGATGATGTTATCCGAATCACAGGAACGCATGCTGATGGTGCTCAAGCCCGGCCGCGAGGATATGGCGCGGGCGATCTTCGAGAAATGGGAGCTCGATTTCGCGGTGATCGGCGAGGTCACCGACACGCGCCATATGGTGCTGACTTTCAAGGGCGAAACCGTCTGCAATATTCCGCTTGGCCCGCTTGCCGCCGACGCGCCGAACTATGATCGCCCCTATGTGAAGACCGAACCCCCTGACCCGCTGACCGACATTCCGGAAAGCAAAGATATCGGTGCCGATCTGCTCAAACTGATGGCTTCGCCCGACCTCGCATCGCGCAAATGGGTCTGGGAGCAATATGACCATATGGTTATGGCCGACACCATCCAGCGCCCGGGCGGCGATGCGGCAGTGGTCCGCGTCCACGGCACCAACAAGGGCCTCGCGATCACCACCGATTGCACGCCGCGCTATTGCAAGGCCGACCCCTATGAGGGCGGCAAGCAGGCGATCGCCGAAGCCTATCGCAACCTGAGCGCGGTCGGCGCCAAGCCGCTCGCGACGACCGATTGCCTCAATTTCGGCAACCCCGAACGGCCCGAAATCATGGGGCAATTTGTGGGGTGCATCGAAGGCATGGCCGAAGCCTGCGCGGCGCTCGACATGCCGATCGTCAGCGGC
>CAYQVL010000293.1:0-3014 GCA_964420825.1 uncultured Sphingomonadaceae bacterium | reverse complement strand
CGACACGGTGATCGCCGCGCCCGACGGCCGCGCCGCCATCGCTCCGCCCGCGCCGAGCTGGCTCGCGAGCGCGGGAACCGGCGACGTCCTCACCGGTATCGTCGCCGCGCGCTATGCGCAGGTGGATGACGCCTTCACCGCCGCCTGCCAGGCCGTCTGGCTTCATGGCGAAGCGGCGCGGCGAGCGGGGCCTTATCTGATCGCCGACGATCTTTTGGAGGCGTTACCCGCTACGCTCGCGGCCTGCCTCGCCTAAACGCCGTCAAAAACCAGCAGCGCCGCGTTCACCGCCAGCCAGACCAGCGGAATATTGCTCAGGACAAAGATCGCAAAACGCACCGGGACGAAATTGACCGTCGCCTGAAAAATGCTGTGGAGGATACGCAGCCCGACATAGGACCAGGCGAGGATGAGATTGAGCCCGTCGCCCGCGTTGACCAATGCGAGCGTCAGCGCGACCGCGTAGAAAATCGTCGGCTGCTCGAAGAGATGGTTGTAATTGTCGGCCTTCCACTGGACGCGCAGCGGCAGCTTTTTAAGTTCGTCGGTGGTATATTTCTCGCGATTGTAATCGATCTTGGCCGCGTTCATCGCCGGGATGCGCGTCGCGTACATCCATAGCCACATGACGACCGACCAAAGCACGAGCGCGATGACCGCCGCGAGGATCGGGCTGTTGGTTTCCATATTGTCTTCCCCCTAGTGAAGCGAGGCGGCGAGGCCGTGGATAGCCAGCCCGAGCAGTGCGAGTGTCGCGAGCAGGAACAGGCTGAAGCGCACGATAACCCGATTCCACAATATCTGTACAAGGCTATGGACGATGCGCAGCCCGACATAGGCCCAGGCGAGCCATATATTGATCCGGACGTCGCCCGTACCGGTAAGCGCGATGATCAGAACGGCTGCGTAGAACAAGGTCGGCTGCTCGACGAGATGGGTATAATTGTGCGACGTCCAGTTGACCTTGGGCGGCAGCACCCCTTCGAGATCCGCCCCGCGGCTGCCGACGGCGCCGCGTAAATCGAGACCCGCCTTCGAAATCGCCGGGAAACGCGTCAGCGCCATCCAGGTGAGGACGATCAACGTCCAGACGATAAGCGCGGCCGCCGGTGCGAGAATCTGGCTATTCATGGTGTGCTCCCCTTGCGACTGGCAGATTGGCCACGCGGCAATTGGTTGTCAAACGCAACCGGCAACGCGGGATTGCAGCGTTGCCGATGGCGGGCTAGCCCTGCCGCATGACCGAAGATCCCATGCGCGAACCGAGCCTTGAAGGTGTCCGGTTGGCGGCCAGCCGCCTCGCCGATGTGGTGTATGCGACGCCGCTGCTTCCCTTCGATACCGATCATGGCCGGATCTGGCTTAAATGCGAAAATCTCCAGCCGATAGGCGCATTCAAATTGCGCGGCGCTTATCATCGGCTAGCCGCGCTCGGCGATGCCGAGCGCGCGCGAGGCGTCGTCGCCTTTTCGTCGGGCAATCACGCGCAGGGTGTCGCCTGGGCGGCGCGCAAGCTCGGCATCGCCGCGACCATCGTCATGCCGTCCGACTCGCCCAGAGTGAAGCTCGAAGGGACGCGTGCGCTCGGCGCGAAAATCATTCTCTACGACCGGATGACCGAAAGCCGCGAGGAGATCGCCGAGGCGCTGGCCGCCGAGAGCGGCGCGACCGTCGTCCCGAGCTTTGCCGATCCGTGGATCGTCGAAGGGCAGGGCACCGCCGCGCTCGAAGCGGTGGCGCAGATGGAGAAACTCGCGGGCGGTCCGCCCGACAGCGCCGTGATCTGCTGCGGCGGCGGCGGGCTCGCGGCGGGCGCCGCGCTCGCTCTGCCCGGCGCGGCGATCACCATCGCCGAGCCCGAAGGCTGGGACGACATGACGCGCTCGCTCGCCAATGGCGCGATCGAGCCCGTCGGCGAAAATCCGCCTGCGACGCGCTGCGATGCGCTTCAGACCTTGCGCGTCTCGCCGATCACTTTCGATATATTGCATCGCCGCGGCGTGCGCGGCGTGGCGGTCAGCGAGAGCGAGGTCGCGCACGCCGTCCGCACGGCGTTCTCGCGGTTGCAGCTCGTCGTCGAGCCCGGCGGCGCCGTGGCGCTCGCCGCGATTCTTGCAGCGAAAGTGAAACCGGCCGAGCGTACGCTCGTCACGCTGTCTGGCGGCAATGTCGATCCCGGGGTTTTCGCCGACATTCTGAACGGCTAGGCATAGCTCGTGCTTGCCCTCGCCAATATCATGCTGTCCGTCGCCATGATCGCGGTCTTCGCGCTGTCGATCGGCGGGGCGTGGATTTGGGCCAGGAAGGGCGAGCGCCGGCGCGGCCTGCTGATGCTCGCCGCCGCGTTCGTCATCCTCGCCAATGTCGCCATCTGGACGGTGCCGATGCCGGGATAGCTATTGGCATCCGTGCTCGCGCGAGGCCTCGCCTATTTGATCGGGCAATCGGGATCGAGCCGCATGTCGAGATAGTCGTCGACCGACTTCATCAACAGCGTCATTTCGCGTTCGAAGAAATGGTTGGCGCCGGGAATCACGTCGTGCTGGATCGTGATGTGCTTTTGGGTGCGCAATTTGTCGACGAGCTTTTGCGTGCCCGACGGCGTCGCGACCTCGTCCTGGTCGCCCTGGATGATCACGCCCGAGGCGGGGCAGGGCGCGAGGAAGCTGAAATCGTACATATTGGCCGGCGGCGCGACGCTGATGAAGCCGCGCACTTCGGGCCGGCGCATCAGCAGCTGCATGCCGATCAGCGAACCGAAGCTGAAACCGGCGATCCAGGTGGTTTCGGCCTCGACGTGGAAGCTCTGCACCCAGTCGAGCGCGGCGGCGGCGTCGGAAAGCTCGCCGACGCCGTTGTCGAACTCGCCCTGGCTCTTGCCGACGCCGCGGAAATTGAAGCGCAGGGTGGCGAAACCGCGCCGGACGAAGGTCTTGTACAGCGCCTGGACGATGGCGTTGTTCATCGTGCCGCCGCCCTGGGGGTGCGGATGGAGGATCATCGCGACCGGCGCG
>CAYQVL010000292.1:0-3055 GCA_964420825.1 uncultured Sphingomonadaceae bacterium | reverse complement strand
GATCGACTGCGGCGAGAAGAGCTCGACCACATTCGGAGCGCGGACCGCGCGGGCGTAAACGCCGCGGAAGCGGATGCCTTCGATCGGCTGGATTTCGAGACCGCCGGTGTAGGTGTGGCTGGTGCCCGATGTCGTATAGTCGGACAGACGATAACCGCCGGTCGCCTCGATCGTGCCGCCGTTGCCGAAGTCAAAGAGCGGCAGACGAAGCTCGGTGAAGACCTCGCGAACCGCGAATTCGCCCCTGATCGCCGGCGAAGGACCGCCCAGACCGGCGAGCCCGCCGGTCGCGAAGAGAAAGTCGGGCCGAAAATCATATTGTTCCTTGCGGTATTCCGCGCCGAAGACAAGGCTGACCGGCGCAACGGTACCGAGCGGATTATCGAGATTGCCGCTGATGAAGCCCGAAGCAACATAGGTTTCGAGATCGGCATCCTGCAGGCCCGGAACCGAGATGAAGTCGAACTGCTGACGGGTTACGCCGTTTTCCCGGAAGACGTTGAGCGGAATACAGCCGTTCGACTGGTCGCGGCAGACGATCTGGCCTTGCGCATTGCGCACGGCATCAAGCGCCTGGTCGATACGGCTGACCATGGCATCGCCCGTCGAAATCTGATTGAAGATCGTATTGCCGCGCAGAAGATGCGCGTCATAGGTCCAGTTCTCGCTGATCTGACCGCGAACACCGACGACCGCGCGCGACGAGGTGTGCCGCAGGTCGCTCACGCGCGGAGTGCCCTCGACCAGACGCTTGCCGATATAGACATAATCGGTGGTGTCGTTAAGCTCGGCTCCGGTGACCGCGCCGCTGCCGTCGCGGTCGCAGCCGAAGGCGATCTGCTGCGCCGGGCTGAACAATGCGTTGTCGCACTGCAGGAACGGGTTGTTGGTGAAGAAGGTGCCCGAGAAGGCGATCTGCGCGAGCGACCGGTCATCCATATACTGGAATTCGGCATAGGGAACGACCGCCGGGCTGATCTCATACTCGGCGAAGAAGCCGGCGGTATAACGCTTGTCGGGACGCTGAAAGTGGTTGGTCGGCGCATAGTTGAATGCATCGGCGCCGGTGAAATTCCGGATCCCGCCCGGAGCATTGGCATCGTTGATCAGGCTGCCGTTCCCGCGACCGTCGCCGTCCGCATCAAAGAGCAGGAAACGGCCGGCCGGAACGGTCGACGAACCCGTGCAGTTGAAGCCGCTCGGCTGCGTAGTCGAGAAATCGAGCGCGCAGGCGCTGTGATCGCGATCGGCCTGGAGGACCGGGTCGACCTGGCGATAGCCGAGATAGGCGGTGACGTGACCGCGGCCGTCATCGAAGCCCGCGCCCATGGTCAGGTTGAAATCATAGGTGAAGCCGTCGATCGCATTGCCGTCGGGCGAAGCGAAACCGCGGCTGTCGAGAAGATCCTGGATTTCATCGTTCTCGTTGTCATGCTGATAGAAGGACATCTGCGCATCGGCCTGGATGCCTTCGAAATCGCGGTTCATGATGAAGTTGACAACGCCCGCCACGGCGTCGGCGCCGTAGGTCGACGAAGCGCCGCCGGTGATGATCTCGATGCGCTCGATCAGCGCGGACGGGATCTGGTTGAGATCGGGAGCGGTCGCGAACGGATCGCCCGAGGGAAGGCGGCGGCCGTCGATCAGGACGAGCGTGCGGACCGAACCGAGACCGCGAAGGTTGACCGTCGCGGTGCCCGACGCGCCGTTCGAGATAAACGCGTTCTGGCCGGCGACGACCTGCGGCAGCGAGTTGATGAGGTCTTCCACGCGGGTCGTGCCCGTAGCGGCGATTTCCTCGGCGCCGACGACGGTCAGCGGCGAAACGCTTTCGAGGTCGGGGCGCGAAATGCGCGTGCCGGTCACGACGATCGGTGCGTCCGAGGTGGTTGCCTCGGCACCCGTATTCGCGCCCGATACGGCCTGCGCGGCAGCAGCCGACGGCGCGGCGAGCATCGCCATACCAAGCGCGATCGGAGCCGCTCCGGCTGCCAGCTTCGCGCGGTTGAGAAGTGTGTTGGTTGTTTTCACTGTTCAATCCCTTGTTGTGGGTTTGGCGACCAAATCGTCGGCCCCCCGAAATCTTGCCTGTTGTAAGCCCTCAATGTCGATAAAGCGCCGTGCTCCCTTCAGGCCTATGCCGCCAATGCCTTATCCGATCGCTCGCTGTAAAGCGGGCGTTCATCAAAAACGGTTGTTCGCGGAAAGCTGTCGCACAAATGCAACAGTGGCGTTCGCCGGGGAAATTATGCGAATAGGGCGGACAGTCAGCGATTACAGGAAAATTCCGATGACCCGATCCGGCGTATTGATGCTTGCCCTGTGTTTCACCGCCCTGCCCGCGGCAGCTTGGGCGCAGGAGGAAATGGCGGTTCCGCAGGTATTCAGCGACCTGGTGAACTGCCGGACCGTCTCCGATGACGCGGCGCGCCTCGCCTGTTACGACCAGCGCGTCGGCGAAATGCAGGCGGCGACCGAAAACGAATCGCTTGTCGTCGTCGAACGCTCCGAGGTGCAGGAGGCCGAGCGCGGGCTGTTCGGGTTGCGCCTGCCGCGCATCCGGCTCTTCGGCGGCAGCGACGACAATCGCGTCAACGAAATCGAATCGACAATCGTCTCGGTCGGCGGCGGCGGGCGCGGCAGGGGGTGGATCTTCCGGCTCGAAGACGGCTCGCTGTGGGAGCAGATCGAGCTGCGCGACCAATTGTCTCGCGATCCCCGCGCCGGTCAGCCGATCGTCATCCGGCGCGCGGCGCTCGGCAGCTTCCGCGCCGAGGTCGACGGGATGCGGCCGATCCGCGTCTCGCGCAGGGAATAGCGGCGCGGCGCTATTGTCCCTCGGGCATCGGCCCGGCCAGCAGCTGGGGATCGATCCGCTCGTCGCGCCATTTCATGCTCCAGTGGAGATGCGGGCCTGTCGCGCGTCCGCTCGACCCGATCGCGCCGACACGCTGGCCTCGCGTGACGCGATCTCCCTCGCCGACATCGATCCGCGACAGGTGCAGGAAGGCGCTGTTCAATCCCATGCCATGGTCGATCATCAGCAAATGCCCTT
>CAYQVL010000291.1:0-3077 GCA_964420825.1 uncultured Sphingomonadaceae bacterium | reverse complement strand
CATGCCGACCTCCTCTGGTGGGAAACCTCCAAGCCCAATCTCGACGACGCCCGCCGCTTCGCCGAGGCGATCAAGAAGCAATTCCCCAACAAGATGCTGGCCTATAACTGCTCGCCCAGCTTCAACTGGGAAGCCAATCTCGACACGGACACGATCGCCAAATATCAATGCGAACTCGGCGCGATGGGCTACAAGTTCCAGTTCGTTACGCTCGCCGGCTTCCACCAGCTCAACTATGGCATGTTCGAGCTTGCCCGCGGCTACAAGGATCGCGGCATGGCGGCCTATAGCGAATTGCAGCAGGCCGAATTCGCCGCCGAGGAAAACGGCTATACCGCGACGCGCCACCAGCGCGAAGTCGGCACGGGCTATTTCGATCTCGTCTCCAACGCGATCACCGGCGGCGAAAGCTCTACAACGGCGCTCGCCGAGTCGACCGAAGCCGACCAGTTCGCCGACCAGTTCGCCGAGGCTGCCGAATAATCGGTTACTGACGGGGGCAGGGTGCCCCCGTTCTTTTTATTCGCGCCCTTTAGGAGAGGGCGCCTTCCTGACTTTTCCTGGGGAGGAGAAGATGCGCCCGTCCGGAGCGATCCGGGCGGGCGTTTTTCGTCTTGGTCCCGGGAGGCGGGATTAGGCGAAATCCTTGGCCAGTTCGGCGCGCATATCGGGGCCGATCATCGCGGCATGGCCGTAATTGGGATGATCGATGACCAAGAGCAGCGGCTTGGCGGGATCGGCGAAGGCGGTGATCTGCGCGGCGCTGAACGCGAAATGGAGGAAGAGCACCGACGAGGCCTTGCCGCCCGGGCTTTCGCGATCGACATCCTGTTCGGGGGTCGCGCCGATCCACTCGCCGGCGATATCGATATGGATATGCTCGACGATCCCGCCGAGCTGGTGGAGCAGCGCGTCGCGCCGCGCCGGGTCTTCTATCTCGAACATCAGCGTGCAGGTGAGTTCGGAGCCGTTGGGGATCATCGGATTATAGGCGAGCAGTTCGTCGGCGAGCTGCGCCTCGCCGCCCTTCTCGATGCGCAGCATTTCCTGAATCTGCAGCCACATCGTGTCCCAGCTCTCGAACACCAATGTAGCATGCGGGCCGACCGCCAGCCGCCGCAATCGCTTGCGCTCGAGGTTCTCCGCGCGCTTGGCCTTGCGCACGGCCTCATACTCTTCGAGGCCGAGGATATCGGCGGGCGTAATTTCGCGTGTGTCGCGGGGCATGTGTTTCTCCGTTCTAATCCCTCCCGTTCAACGGAGGGGCTTAAAGCTTAAAACCCGTAGGCCTTGGCGAGCAGCTCGATCGGGTGGCCGATGCGGTCGGGCGCCGCGTCGCCGCCGGTCGCTTCCATCACCTGCTTCAGATGCGGCCCGGCGAGGGGGCATTCGCTGACGACATAATCGGGGCTGGTCTTGGCGAGCGCGCGCACCGTCGGCCGCGCGAGCTTCTGCGCGACGTCGAAATTCTCGGCCATGATTCCCCATTTGCCGCCATGGCCCGAACAGCGCTCGACGATGCTCGGCTCGGCGCCGGGAATGAGCCTGAGCATCTCGATCGCCTTGGCGCCCATATTCTGCGCGCGGCTGTGGCAGGCGAAATGGAGAGCCACCTTGCCCGTCATTTCGGGAACCGGCACGAGACCGTCGCGCTTGGCGATCTCGACGATATATTGCAAGAGATCGAATGTGTGGTCGGCGAGCCTGGCGACCGCTTCGTCGGCGGGCACGATCAGCGGCCATTCGAATTTGAGCATCAGCGCGCAGCTCGGCGTCACCGCGACGACGTCGTAACCGCGGTCGATCAGCGGGCCGAAATGCGCGGCGACGGCGCGCGCCGCCTCGGCGACGCCCTCGAGGTCGCCATTTTCGAGCAGCGGCATGCCGCAACAATGCGGATGGTCGACGCGGCAGAGCACGCCGTTATGAGCGAGCACGTCGAGCGCCGCCTTTCCCGGCGTCTGGTCGTTGAAATTGGCGTAGCAGGTCGCATAAAGCGCCGCCTTGCGGCCGAGCGCCGGCCCTTCGCTATTGGGCGAGGGCACCGCCTTGGCGGCCTTGCTCGTCAGCGGCTTGCTTTCGTAGCGCGGCAGGTGCGCGCGTTTGTCGATGCCGAGCATCGCCTCCATCGCACCGCGCGTCAGCCCGTTCGATTTCCTCGTCGCCCAGTTGGCGACGCCCGAGAGCGCGGTGCCGAGCGCGCCGTTGCGATCGGTCTTGGCGAGCTGCTTGTCGGCGAAGCCGGTCCCGCCATTTCTGTGTTCGACGGCGCGCGCGCGCAGCATCAGATGGGGGAAATCGAGGTCGAACCGGTGCGGCGGCACATAGGGGCATTTGGTCATGAAGCACATGTCGCAGAGCGTGCAGGCCTCGACGACGGGCTTGAAGTCTTCGGATTGGAGATCCTCGACCATCTCGGTCTCGCTGTCGTCGATCAGGTCGAACAGGCGCGGAAAGCTGTCGCAGAGGTTGAAGCAGCGGCGGCAGCCATGGCAGATGTCGAAGACGCGCCGGAGCTCGGCGTCGAGCTTGTCCTCGTCGTACCAGGCCTCGTCCTGCCAGGGAATGTCGTGCCGCGCCGGCGCGCCGAGACTGCCTTCCTGCATATTCCACTCCCTGCTTCCACTCCGTGAAAAACGGGGACGGACTCGCGCCCGCCCCCGCTTGTCGTGTCAACCGGTCAAACCCGCGCTCAGGCGTCGGCGTCGAGGCTGTCGAGCGTCCGCTGGAACTTGCCGGCATGGCTCTTCTCGGCCTTGGCGAGCGTCTCGAACCAGTCGGCGATTTCCTCGAAGCCTTCCTCGCGCGCGGTCTTCACCATGCCCGGATACATGTCGGTATATTCGTGCGTCTCGCCGGCGATCGCCGCCTTGAGGTTGAGCGAGGTATTGCCGATCGGCTCGCCGGTCGCCGGATCGCCGACCTCCTCGAGAAATTCGAGATGCCCATGGGCATGGCCGGTCTCGCCCTCCGCGGTCTCGCGGAAATTGCTGGCCACCTCGGGGTAGCCTTCCACGTCGGCGATCTTTGCGAAGTACAGGTACCGGCGATTGGCCTGCGACTCGCCTGCGAACGCG
>CAYQVL010000290.1:0-3085 GCA_964420825.1 uncultured Sphingomonadaceae bacterium | reverse complement strand
CGGTGACCTCCTCGGGCCGCTCGTCGATCAGCAACACGATCAGGAAGATTTCGGGGTGGTTGTCGGTGATCGCACGCGCGATATTCTGGAGCAGCACGGTCTTGCCCGTGCGCGGCGGTGCGACGATCAGCGCGCGCTGGCCCTTGCCCTGCGGCGCGACGATATCGATGACGCGCGCAGACTTATCCTTGACCGTCGGATCGTCGCTGTCGAGCGTCAGCTTCTCGTCGGGATAGAGCGGCGTCAGATTGTCGAAATTGACGCGCGTCCGCAGATATTCGGGATTGTCGAAATTGATTTCATTGACCTTGGTCAGCGCGAAATAGCGCTCGCCGTCCTTGGGCCCGCGGATCTCGCCCTCGACGGTGTCGCCGGTGCGCAGGCCGAATTTGCGGACCTGGTTGGGCGAGACGTAGATGTCGTCGGGACCGGCGAGATAGCTGGCTTCGGCACTGCGCAGAAAGCCGAAGCCGTCGGGTAGAACCTCGATCGTGCCCATGCCGAAAATCTCTTCGCCGTCTTCGCTCTCGGCCTTCAAAATCCCGAACAGCAAATCCTGCTTGCGAAGCGTCGAAGCGCCTTCGACGCCATATTCCTCGGCCATGGTGACGAGTTCTGCGGGCTTTTTCTGTTTGAGGTCTTTGAGATGCATGAGCGATAGTCCTGGGAGAAAAATAAGGGAATTGTGGCGACGAGCGATAATCGGAGAGGTCGTCGGAAGGTCGCGCTGCGCGAGGAACGGCAGCGGAGGCTTGGGACGCGAATTAGTCGGCGGCGGCGCTCAAGTCAAGCAAGGCCGCATAAGCCTGCCGTTCCTAGAAACTGCTAAAGGGACGGATGATGACTAGGATGACAATCACGGCAACGGCGATCCCCGGAACCTCGTTGATCATCCGTAAACGCCGCCCCGATAACGGCCGCTCGCCGGTCGCGAGCTTCTTGCGATACCCCATCATCCAGCCCTGATAGCCCGACAGGCCGATAACGCAGGCGAGCTTGGCGATAAACCAGGGCTGCGCCCAGACATTGAGGTAATAGGCTAGCGTCAATCCGAGTATCCAGACGATCGCCATCGACGGATTCATGATGATCGTCGCGAGCTTGTCTTCACGTTCGATCCAGGCGTTGGCTTCGGGTGACCCGGGCTCGGCCTCCTGATGATAGACAAAAAAGCGCGGAAGCATGAACAATCCCGCCATCCAGAAGATCGCGAAGATCAGATGGGCGGCCTTGATCCACGGATAGGCGAGGGTCATCGCATCGATCATCGCTCAACCCCGGCGCACGCGATCAAGCAGGCGTTCAACATGCGCGATCGGCGTATCGGGTAAAATGCCATGGCCGAGATTGAACACATGCGGGCGGGCGGCGAAAGCCCCTTTTATGCGATCCACGGCTTTGTCCAGTGCTTCGCCCCCCGAAATCAGCACGAGCGGGTCTAGATTTCCTTGCACCGGAAGCCCCTCGGGCAGCGCGCCGTGCGCCCATTCTGGATCGACCGTTTCATCGAGACCCAGCGCATCGACCCGCGTTTCGCGCGCATAGGCCGCGAGCTTGCCACCCGCGCCCTTGGGAAAACCGATGATCGGCGTTTCGGCGTGGCGCGCGCGCAATCCATCGACGATGCGCGCGGTTGGCGCGATCACCCAGCGCTCGAATTGAACCGGCGACAAACTTCCTGACCAGCTGTCGAAAAGCTGGACGGCATCGACTCCCGCTTCGATTTGCCCCGAAAGATAGTCGATCGTCATGGCCGCGATCGCCTCGACAATCGCGTCGAACGCCTCGGGATCGCGATAGGCGAGCCGCCGCGTTTCGCCCTGGTCTCGGCTGCCTTCGCCCGCAACCATATAGGTCGCAACGGTCCACGGGCTGCCGGCGAAGCCGAGGAAGGTCGTTGCGGCAGGCAGCGCGGCCTCGACCTTGGCGACGGTGCGATAGATCGCCTCGAGCCGTTCGGGCACCGCCTCGAGCGAGGCGAGCGCATTGTCGACGAGCCGCGGAGACAGGCGCGGCCCTTCGCCAGCGGTAAAGCGCAGATCCTGGCCGAGCGCATGCGGGACGATGAGGATATCCGAGAACAGGATCGCACCGTCGAAACCGAAACGCTCGATCGGCTGCAACGTCACCCGCGCCGCCGAATCGCTATCGTAGACGAGATCGAGAAATTCGCCTTTTTCCGAACGCAACACACGATATTCGGGAAGATACCGCCCCGCCTGGCGCATTAGCCAGACCGGGGTCACCGTCTGCCTTGTCCCACGCAGGGTGTTCAGCAAAGGGCGTTCGCTATCGGGTCGCGTGAAGATATCGGAGCTCCCTCTTCTCTATCTTAATATTATAATAAGAGTCTGTTGAAGATAGTTGGCATGTCGATAGCGGGGCTTAATCTCGCCTCCCGGCAAAGCCAACAGCTTGACTCGATCGACTCTACATTGTTGTCGCGGAGTCGTTGACTCTATCCCGGCTATCCACAGGCTGTGTGCGCTTCCCATCCATTGTGGGCGAAATGCGGGAGCGAATCCGGCAGTAAATCCGCGGCATGCGCGCTTGCCTCTCTCCCACCAGTTCCGCTAGCGCGGTCCATAACCTTGTCCACAGGCATCGTTGACCAAGGACCGCCATGATCCGATTGCATCTTCACCTAATCTCCGATTCGACCGGGGAGACGCTCGAAAATATCGCCAAGGCCGGGCTTGCGCAGTTCGACGATGTAGAGACGATCAAGCATTTCTGGCCGATGGTGCGCACCGAAGGTCATCTCGAACGCGTGCTCGACGATATCGGCAAACAGCCCGGGCTTGTCCTCTACACGCTCGTCGATCATGTCGTCCGTCAGCGGCTGGAAGAGCGGTGCCGGAATATGGGTATTCGTGCGGTTTCGGCGCTCGATCCGGTGATCGATGCGCTGTCGCGTTTGCTCGGCATGGAATCGAAAGAAGAACCCGGCGGCCAGCATCTCCTCGATGCCGCCTATTTCCACCGCGTTGAAGCGATCCAGTTCACCATCGCGCATGATGACGGCATCGCGCCGGAAGACTGGGAGCAGGCCGATATCATCCTCGCCGGCGTCTCGCGCACCTCG
>CAYQVL010000289.1:0-3087 GCA_964420825.1 uncultured Sphingomonadaceae bacterium | reverse complement strand
GCCGCGATGAAGTGGATCGATCGCGCCGACTGCCGCCCGCCGAAAATGTCGAGCAGCCACTGCCAGGCGGCGTCCATATTAGGCGACATCGTCAGTCCGGTGAGCACGATAAGCGGCGGCAGGATGAACAATACGAACAGATAGCTGAGCTTCTGGAGGATGTTGTAGTTGAGCGCAGCCGCTCCGGTCGGAAAGCGCAGCCGCGCATGTTGCTTGAATTCGCGCCGGAGGTGGCGCGGCTTGAGTTCACCGCCCTTGGGAGCAAGGTCGCGCTGAATATGGCGGTTGGCGAAACTCCAGATCCAATAGGCGAGCCCCGACAGCACGAGCACCCAAGCAAAAAACAGATGCCAGAGCCGTCCCGTCGCCAGACTATAAAATCCCGGAATCGTCGCCCAACTTGGAAAAGCGCGGCTATTCAAATTACCGCCTCCGTCGCGCCAGCGGCCAAGCACGCCGGTAGTGGTGACCTGGATGTCGCCGATTTGCAGATAGCCGCGCTCGCCCTCGCGGCCTATCTGCAGCCAGGGCGCGTCGTAATTGGCGCCAGAGCTGCCCCAATAGAGCCGCGGATGGGCGTTGAATATCGACAGCCCGCTCATCAGCAGGACGATAACCGTGACCGCATTGGTCCAATGCCAGAGCCGCGTCGAAAGCCGGTGCCGCTTGACAAGATCGCCAGGCCGCGGATCGCCAAGCGCCTCGTCGCCGATGCCGCTTTCAACCATATTCGCCCTCCCCAGCTCCGATCCCAATGTGCCGGTTCACCGCCAAGCCAGGTGAGGTTACGCTGCTGCTACGCGGCTGACTAGCTCACCCTTCTCAAATATGATCGGGGTAGATTGGGCGAATATCGGTCGGAATGTCGCCGGCTGTCGCGAGCACATCGCGTGCCGTTTGGTCGAGCGTAGCATAGCGGTCAAAGAACGCAGTCATCCCGGCATAGTCGCCATCGCCCTGCCGCGTCACGATCTCGGCGACGAGATCGCGGATACCCGCTTCCATCGCATCATAATCGATCCGGTAGCGCTGCGCCGAGGCGTCCCAGGCGAAGGCGCCCTTTTCGCGCAAATAACTGTACTGGAGTGCGGCGCCGCGGCCATGCGCCTCGTCGATGCCGAAACGGACGGCGCGAAAAATACCGGCGAAATAGGTCGCCAGCAATTCCTCGCGCTCGGCGATCGGCATCTCGCCGCGGTTCATGAGATACAGCAAGTTCCAGACGCCCATGACATCAGCCTTGGCCTCCTCGCTCGCTGAATAGACGTCCCGAAGCTGTTCGTTGACGGTCGTCCGCTCGCCATCGACGGTGATGATTCCCGGTCCAAGACTATGCGCCAGTTCATGGAACAACGTTTCCATCGTCATATAATCGCGGCTGACATCGTTCGCCTGCTCGGCCACCAGCACCACTTGGGCCATCGGCGCGAGAATGCGGTCGTATTTGGCGTCGAGCACATTGGCGAGAATCACCTTCTTCGCACCCCTCTGCTCGCGCACGCGCTCGTCATTGGGAAGGTTGAAGGCGATCGTCTGGACACCGGGAACATTGTCGCCACCGCCATGAACTTGCTCTGCGACGATGATCGGCGAATTGAACGGCCGGTTGGCGTTGCGATAGCGCTCGGCGACCGGCAGATTCGCTTCCATATCGGGAAGCAGCGCCTTGTACCGCGCGAGGGCCGCACTCTGCTCGGGCTGCTGGAGCGTAATGAAGACTTCGAAAGCGGTCTTCGCGCCGAGTAAGCGGTCGGTATAGACCTCATAGGGCCCGATCACCGGTTCGATAGGCGTGCCGCTGATATCCATCCAGGCAAGCTCGGATTCGTAATAATCGTTGCTGCGAAATGCCGCCGCGCGGAGATTGAAGAAATTGCGCAGGCTCTCGTTGCTTGTCCGCCGGGCCGCGCGTTCGAGCAGCTGCGCCGCGGGTTCGAGCCACTCGGCATAGGCCTCGCTATAAGACGCCGCGACAAGCCGGTCGCCGTCGCGCCGCACCACGGTATAGGGACTGGTCAGCGCCTCGCGCTGCTCGGGATGCGCGGCGAGATAGGCGTCAAGCTCTTCGCGCGTGAGGTCGGCCGGATAGAAGCCCGCACCATCGGGCAGCAAAGTATTGCCGAAAAACGGCCGGAACTCCTCAAGCTGGTCCCAAGCGCCGTAGTTGAGGTCGAACATCGCAAGCAATGTATCGCGATTGGCAACGCCGCTCGCCGCAATCCGCTCGCGCAGCCTGGGATTGTCGGCATAATATTGGCGCAGATAAATCTCGCTCATCAGATCCGCCGCCTCGATCAGCAGATTGACCACCTCGCGCTCTTCGGTATTCAAAAAGCTGGTGTCGGGCGCCATCTCGACCGGCGCGAACTTCGCCAGCTGCGCTTCGATGTCATAGCCCGGTTGCTGCGAAACCGTATCGGGCATTGCGCCGGGCGGCGGCACCTCCGCGCTCTGCATCGCACAGGCTGTCGTCGATAACAGCGCCACCATCATCATCGTCTTGCGCATCGTTCACTCTCCCTGGGCCGTTCACTGGCCCTCCCGCCAATCAACGCGAGACATAGCGAAAGGATGCCTGCGCCGCGACCGCCTTGACGCGAAAGCTTGGAACGGACCGGCGAACCATGCGTTGAACCACGCGGAAAAGGAAAAACCATGAAAAATTTTACCCTGACCGCGCTCATGATCTCAGCCAGTTTCGCCGTCGCCGCTTGCGATTCAGCCAATGATGCCACCGCGGACGATGGGACCGTCGCCGACAACGGCACGGTTACGGCGCCGGACGATGCCGCCGCGACAACCCCGGCCCCCGATACGCAAATCGTCGTAGAGAACGGCACGCGCTTTCGCGTCGATCCCGACGGCACGCGCATCCGCATCAGCCCCGACGGTGCCGATCTCGAAATCCGCGACGAGAATGTCGACGTCAACGTCGGAAGCGACCGCCGTCCGTCGGTCGATATCGAGCTTTAGAGCATCGTGCGATTAATCCGCGACATACCCTGCTTCCTTAAAACCCGGTGTCAAACTCCAATCAGCCCAGCCGCGCCAGCGCCGCCCGGAGGCGTTCGGCCTCGGCGGTTTTTT
>CAYQVL010000288.1:0-3091 GCA_964420825.1 uncultured Sphingomonadaceae bacterium | reverse complement strand
CATTTCAACGCCGGGCGCGGCGCCGTCTTCACCTATGAAGGCACGATCGAGCACGACGCCTCGATCATGGACGGCGCGACGCTGAGCGCCGGCGCGATAACCGGAACCTCGCATACCCGCCACCCGGTGACGCTGGCGCGCAGGGTGATGACCGAAAGCCCGCACGTCTTTTTGCGCGGTGCCGGCGCCGACGAATTTTCGATCGAACAGGGGCTCGAACAGGTCGAAAATAGCTGGTTCTACACCGACGAGCGCCGCCGCCAGCTCGACGAGCTGCGCGCGGGCGAGGCGTCTGGACTCAGTGCCTATGACGTCGATCTAAAATATGGCACCGTCGGCGCGGTCGCGCTCGACCGCCACGGCAATGTCGCCGCCGCGACCTCGACCGGCGGGCTGACCGGCAAGCGCTGGGGCCGGATAGGCGATTCGCCGATCATCGGCGCGGGCACCTATGCCGACAATCGCGCCTGCGCGGTTTCGGCGACGGGCGCGGGCGAATATTTCATTCGGCTCGGCGTCGCGCACGAGATCTGCGCGCGCGTCCGGCTCGGCGGCCAGACGATTCAGCAGGCGGCCGACGGCGTCATCGCCGACCTCGGCGAACTCGGCGGCAGCGGCGGCGTTATCGTCGCGACGCCGCAGGGCTTCGGCGGCTACAGCTTCAATACGCCGGGCATGTATCGCGGCATGATATCGAGCGAAGCCGAAGCGAGCGTCGCGATCTACGGCGACGAATAGCGACCTCCCCGACAGCGCTGCCGGGGCAAAACCGATTGCCCCTAGAGCGGCACGACCGATACAGCGCGGCGGTTCTGCGCCCAGCTTGCCGGATCGGAGCCGAGCGCGACCGGGCGTTCCTTGCCGTAGCTGATTACGTTCATGCGGCCAGCGTCGACACCGCGCGCGGCGAGATAGTTTTTCGCCGCATTGGCCCGGCGTTCGCCGAGCGCGAGATTATATTCGCGCGTGCCGCGTTCGTCGCAATGGCCTTCGACGGTCACACGGACGCCGGGGTTGGCGACGAGCCAGCGCGCCTGCGAATCGAGGATCGACCGCGCCTCGGCGTCGAGATCGTGCGAATCGGTATCGAAAAAGACGGTGTCCGATCCGGCCTGCGCGACGAAATCGGCGCGGCTGCCCGGGCGGACGGCGGTGGCGTTGGGATCGTAACTATCGTCGATCTGGCCGCTGGTCGGCGGCGCCGGCGGCAGCTCTTCGGGCGCGTTGCGCGAACAGGCGCCGAGCGCCAGAGCCGAACAGGTGGTCAAAGCAAGTCCTGCGGTTGAAAGCTTGATCATCATCTCAATCCTCTTGTCGTTGTCAGGTCCTTCTTTCGCGGCCCCGCCTTATTGCCGCAAATTGACGGGCGGGAGTCAAGAAAGTCGATGCGCCGCGCTCAATCGATGAGCGGCGACCACGCCGGATCGGACGCCCCCAGCGGCGTCGGCAGCCGGCGTTCGTTGCGGCCGGTGATATCGACCGACCAGACCGTCGGCAGACCGTCGCCGCGCGGCGTACGGAAGTAATGGATGACGCGGCCGTTGGGCGCCCAGCTCGGCCCCTCGTCCTGCCAGCTATTGGTAAGGATGCGCTCGCCCGAGCCGTCGGGCCGCATCACACCGATGCGAAAACCGCCGCCGAGCCGCGTATAGGCGATCAGATTTCCGCGCGGGCTCCATACCGGCGTCGCATATTGGCCGCCGCCGAAACTGATCCGGCGCTGGTTCGAACCGTCGGCGTTCATGATATAGAGCTGTTGCCCGCCCGAGCGATCGCTTTCGAAAACGATCGAACGGCCGTCGGGCGAATAGCTGCCGCCGGTGTCGATCCCCGGAGTGTTGGTCAGCCGCGTCGGCTGACCTCCCGATACCGGAACGCGATAGATGTCGGTGTTGCCGTTGGTCGCCATCGAAAAGACGACGTAGCGGCTGTCGGGAGAGTATCGCGGCGCGAAGGTCATATAGGGCGAGTTGACGAGCAACCGCTGGCTGCCGCTGGCGACGTCGTAGATATAGACGCGCGGCTCGTCGTTGACGTAGCTCATATAGACGATCGTGCGGCCGTCGGGCGCATAGCGCGGGGTGAGCACGATCGACTGG
The DNA here is from genome assembly GCA_964420825.1 of uncultured Sphingomonadaceae bacterium. Lineage (GTDB taxonomy): Bacteria > Pseudomonadota > Alphaproteobacteria > Sphingomonadales > Sphingomonadaceae > Parasphingopyxis. Next base: position 992 of record CAYQVL010000288.1, on the reverse strand, counting down.
CCGTTGGTCAGGAAACGGTGGTTGGCGCCATCGGTATCCATCACGGCAAGCCGCCGGACGCGGTTGTCCTTGGGCCCGCTCTCGGCGACATAGACGATGCGGCTGTCGAAATAGGCGCCCTCGCCGGTCAGCCGGGCATAGACCATATCGGCGCAGCGATGCGCGGCACGGCGCCAGTCGCCATAATCGACCTCATAACCCGCGCGATCGAGCGCGCTCTGCGCGAAGACATCGTAGAGATAGCAGCCGACGGTCAACCGTCCATTCGATCCGTTCTGGACATAGCCCTGAACGAGATGCTGGGCGCCGACCTGAGCCCAGCCGGCATAATCGGGCGCGGTCACCTGCGGCATCGTCACCCGGCGCAAAAGATTGCGCGCGACGGGATTGAAAAATCCCGAATTGCGCAAATCGGCCTCGACGATCAACGCGATCTGGCGGCCGAGATCGGCGGTGTTGCCGGCAGGCGTATCGACCGCCTGCGGCGTCGGCATATCGGGGATGGCGATGCTGCTCGGGTTCGAAATGCCGCCGACGACATCGCCTTCGATCTGCGCCTTGGCGGGTGCCGAGGCCGCCGCGACGACGGCAAGCGCCAGCGCCAGGCGGCGAAGCAGAATGTGGATCGATCGGGCCATGGCAGGCATACTCCTCAGGTCAACTGGGCCGGGATGAAGTTCAGCACGACATCGCTCCAGCCGTCATCATACATGGCATCGGGCAGATTAGGCAAAGGGCAGCGCGGATTGAGCACGGCGCTGCGCGCGGCTTCGGCCATCTGCCGCTGATATTCGCGGTTCGAGCCGTTGACCCCGCGATAGCCCTGGATCGAAACCTGCGCGCTCGACAGCGAACCGTTTCGCGAAGGCTGGATACGAAGCGAGACGACGATGTCTTCGGCCGAGGTGCCGCTGAGCGAGCCGAGATTGTAGCAAGGGCGCACGGCATTGACGATGCGGCTGATCAGGTTGCTGCGGTCCGACGAACTGACG
>CAYQVL010000287.1:566-3103 GCA_964420825.1 uncultured Sphingomonadaceae bacterium | reverse complement strand
CACTTTGTCGAAAGCGCCGGACCCAATATCGCGGCGACGATCACGCCCCATCATCTTCATATCAACCGCAACGCGCTGTTCGACCGCGGCATCCGACCGCACGCCTATTGCTTGCCCGTGGCCAAGCGCGAGCGGCATCGCCTTGCGGTGCGCGCCGCGGCGGTTTCGGGTTCGCCCAAATTCTTCCTCGGCACCGATAGTGCGCCGCATGATCGCGACGCCAAGGAATCGGCATGCGGCTGCGCGGGCATCTTCACCGCGCCCTATGCGCTCGAAAGCTATGCGGCGGTGTTCGACGAGGACGGCGCGCTCGACAAACTCGAAGCTTTTGCTTCCGAATATGGCCCGCGTTTCTACGGGCTGCCACTCAACGAGGGCACGGTGACGCTACGCCGCGAGCCAAGCGCGGTCCCCGACGATTTGGCCGCTGGCGAGACCCGAATCGTACCTTTCCAAGCGGGCGACACCCTGTGCTGGACGCTTGCCTAGGTCGCGACCGGCGCCAGCCGTCGCGTCCTCGCCTGCCGGACATTGTCGATCGTGAAGACGATCAGCGCGGCCCAGATCAGCGCGAAACATATCACCTGCCCGGCATTGAGCGGCTCGCCATAGACAAACGCGCCGATCAGGAAGACGATCGAGGGCGCGATATATTGGATGAAGCCGAGCGTCGTCAGCCGCAACCGGCGCGCGGCGGCGGCGAACAGCATCAGCGGAACCGAGGTTATCACCGCCGAAAAGATGAGCAAGGCATCGATTCCGAAATCGCCGCCACCAAAGGCCGGTGTGCCCGTGTTCGCCACCCAGACCAGATAGCCGAGAAAGAAAGGCGCGAGCACCGTCGTCTCGACCGCCAGACCCTCGATCGCGCCGACATTGGTGACCTTGCGGACATAGCCATAGAGACCGAAGGAGAAGGCTAGGCTGAGGCTGATCCACAATGTATCGAGCGCACTCGTCGCAAGGATCGCGACCCCCGTCGCGGCGAGCGCGATGGCGGCGACCGTCGCCGGCCTTAGCCGCTCGCGCAGCAGCACCGTACCCAGCGCAATGTTGACGAAGGGATTGAGAAAATAGCCGAGGCTGGTGGCGAGGATATGCTCATGCGTCACCGCCCAGATATAGACCAGCCAGTTGGTCGCGATCAGGATCGCCGAGGCGGTCAGCGCAAGCAGGATACGCGGATTCCGGAACGCCGCGATGAGCGGGCCGAACTTTCCTAATGCGGCGAGCAGCCCCATCAGCAGCACGACCGACCAGACGATCCGATGCGCGACAATCTCGAAAGCGCCGACCTGATCAAGCAACTTGAAGTAAAGCGGGACGAGCCCCCAGAGCAGATAGACGCCAACCCCGTATGCCAAACCCGCCCGGCTGTCTTGTTCATGCGTCATGCCGAGCCCATAGGGCGCGCGTCTCGTCAAGCCAATCCTCCACATGGCGATCAGGTCGTTGCGACAATGAGCGATGCGACAAGCGGATTGGCATTTGGGTCTCGTAGCGACGTGCCCGTTCCTCATTCAACGTACTGGCCAAGAACCCCTACCCCGTATAATCGGAACCGCGCGGTGACCAGAATGACAGTTGCTTGGAGGTTTTGCATGTGCGGGTTAGCCGGGGCTCTCGATCGTGATGGCCGAATAGCCGAAGAGGATATGCGCCGTCGTGTCGAACGGATGATCGCGCCGATCGTCCATCGCGGGCCCGATGCGCACGGCATAGTTGCGCTTGACAAGATCGGCCTTGGCCATCGACGGCTGGCCATCCTAGATCTCAACGAGCGCGCCAACCAGCCGATGGCCGACGCCGACGAAAGCGTGTGGATCGTCTTTAATGGTGAAATCTACAATTTCATGGCCTTGCGCGAAGAGCTTATGGGCGCCGGCCATGATTTCCACACCACATCGGATACCGAAGTTCTCGTCATTGGCTGGAAGCACTGGGGCGAGGATCTCTTTCCCCGGCTCGCGGGTATGTTCGCGCTGGCGATCTGGGATGTTCACCGTCAGGAACTGATTCTGGCGCGCGATCGCTTCGGCAAGAAACCGCTCTTTTTCTGCGATCTCGGCAATGAGGTGCTGTTCGCCTCCGAAATCAAGTCGATGCTCAATTGGCCGAGCTTTTCAAAGGAAATCGATTACACAGCGATCCACGATTATCTGAGCTTTCATTATGTCATCGGACAAGAGTCGGCTTTCAAAGGGGTCCGCAAGGTCGCGCCCGCAACCTTCGTCCGCATCGGTCGCGACGGATCGGTCAGCGAGCGGCGCTATTGGACGCTCGCCGCCGTCGATGCGAGCCGCGCCAATGCATCGGCCGATGAATTGTGCGAGGAGTTTTTCCATTATTTCGATCAGGCGATCGGACGGCGGCTGGTTTCCGACGTACCTGTCGGTGCGTTTCTCTCTGGCGGCGTCGATTCATCGGCGGTCGTTGCGCGCATGGCCCCGCTGCTCGATCACCCGCTCAAAACCTTTTCGGTCGGGTTTGCCGAGGATGGATATGATGAGACGCCCTATGCGCATGAAGTGGCGAGC
>CAYQVL010000287.1:0-556 GCA_964420825.1 uncultured Sphingomonadaceae bacterium | reverse complement strand
GAGCCGCTACGGCACCGAGCATCAGGAATTCTATATGGGCCGCGAACTGATCGACGATCTGCCGCGGATCATCTGGCACTATGGCGAACCCTATGCCGACAGTTCGGCGCTGGTGACCTTTGCGCTTTCGCGCAAAATCCGCGAACATGTCAAAGTCGCGCTCACCGGCGATGGCGGCGATGAAATATTCCTCGGTTATCAGCGCTATATCAAGTTTCTCGATGCCACCGAAGCATGGCATGAAAATGGCGCCCCGGCGCTTCGCCAAGACTGGGAATCGCCGCTCGCGAAGCCGACGCTGCTGCGCGACATGTATGCGCGTTCGCTGAACTGCTTTCGCGATATGGAAAAGCTCCAGGGCTATGGCCCGGCGATGCTCGAGCATCTGTCGATCGCTTCGTGCGACAATCTCGGCACCGCGCTGGAATCAGCGGATAGCACAAACGCCCTCGATCTCGCGGCGCGATGCGACGTCGCGACGTATCTTGAGGGAGATCTCAATGTCAAAGCAGATATCGCGACGATGGCTGCCTCGCTCGAAGGCCGCGCACCGTTC
>CAYQVL010000286.1:0-3111 GCA_964420825.1 uncultured Sphingomonadaceae bacterium | reverse complement strand
AGAACACCTCCTGGTTCCTCAGTTGGTGCTCTCCACATTTTCCGGGCAAGTCCACGGTGACGCGGCACCGAAGGCGGCATCGTCGAGTGGATCCAGATATTCCCGCGCCGCACGGTTGCCAGCCTCGCGTGCGACCTCAGGGCTCCAGTCCTCGGCTGCGATTGACCGGGCCTTGTTGGCGTCAGCGGGTATCAGGCTGGCATCGACGGCAAAGCCCTCGCCGGACACCAGATCCTCCTTCAGGCAGCGTTCGACCGTTGCCTCGAAGACCTTCCGGAGCAGATCACTGTCACGGAACTTACCATGACGATACCGGGAAAAGGTCGAATGATCCGGCACCTTCCCTTCCAGACCCAAACGGCAAAACCAGCGGTATGCAAGGTTCAGATGGACCTCGTCGCAGAGGCGACGCTCTGAACGGATGCCCATGACATACCCGATGACCAGCATCCGGATGATCAGCTCTGGATCAATCGAAGGACGCCCCATGTGGCTATAGAACGGGCGCACGGCCTCCCGCATCCCATCCACGTCGAGGAACAGGTCGATCTCGCGCAGCATATGACCGGTAGGAACATGACGCTCCAAATCGAAGTCATAGAACAGCTGCGCCGGTGCCGTTTGGGTGCCCATCATGACGAAACTGTTGATTTTCACTCAGAACTGAGCCGGTTAGGCGCATAATTTTCACTGAGAACTGAGCCATGTGAACCTTTCCCTGAAGCGGTGAGCGGAGGGGGCAACGGAGTGATCCACATGGGACTATTGAATATCATTCGACGTATGCATTTGCGGCAGAAGCTGTCGATCCGCGAGATTGCACGGCTGACGGGCGTGTCACGGAACACCGTGACCAAGCATCTGGCGGCGAACACCATCGAGCCAAAATTCGCGACGCCCGAGCGGCAAAGCAAGATTGATCCCTTTGCCGAGAAGCTTGCAGGCTGGCTGAAGACCGAGGCGGGGAAGTCGCGCAAGCAGAAGCGAACGATGAAGCAGTTGCACGCCGATCTGGTGACGCTTGGCTTCACCGGTTCCTATGCCCGGGTGGCGGCTTTTGCGCGACGGTGGAAGGCGGATCGGCAGCGCGAACAGCAGACGACAGGGCGCGGGACCTTTGTGCCGTTGCATTTTGATCCCGGTGAGGCGTTCCAGTTCGACTGGAGCGAAGACTTTGCGGTTCTGGGCGGCGAGCGCACCAAGCTGCAGATGGCGCATATCAAGTTGTCGCACAGCCGGGCCTTTTTGTTGCGCGCCTATCCATTGCAGACGCACGAGATGCTGTTCGATGCCCATTGGCACGCGTTCCGGGTCTTTGGCGGCGTCCCCGGACGCGGTATCTATGACAACATGCGCACGGCGGTTGATCGCGTCGGCCGGGGCAAGGAACGGCAGGTCAACATGCGCTTCCTCGCGATGACGAACCACTATGTCTATGAGCCGGAGTTTTGCAATCCTGCGGCGGGTTGGGTCGAGCCAGCGAGTCGCCATCGGTTCGAGACCGCTGGCGAGGGGGGCAAGTCGAGAAGAACGTTCGAGATTCCCGCCACCAGATGCTGCAAGGGATGCCGGACTTCCCAGATCTGGCCGCACTGAATGCCTGGCTGGAACAGCGTTGCCTCGCGTTGTGGCGAGAGACACCCCATGGCAAACAGCCTGGCACGATCGCCGATGTCTGGGCCGAGGAACAGGTATCGCTGATGCCATTGCCGGTCGCCTTTGACGGCTTCGTCGAGCTGAGCAAGCGCGTCTCGCCCACTTGTCTGATCAGCTTTGAACGCAATCGCTACAGCGTTCCGTGCTACGGGCTTACGCGGCCCCACTGGGGCCACGGTCCCTTCGCACCCTTCGCAAATCGGCCAGTCAGCCTGCGGATCTATCCTGACCGGCTGGTCGTTGCGGCCGAGGGTAACATCCTGTGCGAACATGCGCGCGTGATCCAGCGCAGTCACAAGCTGCCGCCGAAGACGATCTACGACTGGCGGCATTATCTTGCTGTTGTGCAAAGGAAGCCGGGGGCTCTTCGCAATGGCGCGCCGTCCTGGAATTGCCTCACGCGTTCAGACAGTTGCAGGAGCAGATGTTGCGCAAACCCGGCGGTGATAGGGAAGTGGTCGATATCCTGGCCCTCGTGCTGCACCACGACGAACAGGCCGTTCTCACCGCAGTGGAACTGTCGCTGGCCGAGGGTGTGCCGACCAAGACGCATGTCCTGAACCTGTTGCACCGGCTGGTCGATGGCAAGGTGATCGGCGGGCCACCACTGGACACGCCACAGGCACTGGCCCTGCACCGTGAACCCAAGGCAAACGTCGAACGCTATGATGGCCTGCGCGCCCAGATCGCTGGAGGTCGCCATGCGTCATGATCCAGCCGCCGGCGCCATCATCATCATGCTGCGCAGTCTGAAGATGTATGGCATGGCCCAAGCCGTGACTGATCTGATCGAGCAAGGCGCCCCGGCTTTCGAGGCTGCTACCCCAATACTGTCGCAACTCCTGAAGGCTGAATTGGCCGAGCGCGAGGTCCGCTCCATAGCCTACCACATGAAGTCGGCGCGGTTCCCGGCCTACAAGGATCTCTCCGGCTTCGACTTCGCCGCCAGCGAGGTCAACGAAGCCACTGTCAGGACCCTGCACCGTTGCGAGTTCATGGATGGTGCCCAGAATGTCGTGCTGATCGGTGGCCCGGGCACCGGCAAAACCCATGTCGCGACGGCCCTTGGCATTCAGGCCATCGAACATCATCGTCGAAAAGTCCGCTTCTTCTCGACCATCGAACTGGTCAACGCCCTCGAACAGGAAAAGGCCAAGGGCAAGGCCGGGCAAATCGCCGAAGGCTTGACCAAGCTGGACCTCGTGATCCTCGATGAGTTGGGCTATCTGCCGTTCAGCGCATCAGGCGGGGCGCTGCTGTTCCACCTGCTGAGCAAGCTCTACGAACGCACCAGCGTCGTGATAACCACGAACCTTAGCTTCAGCGAATGGGCCACGGTCTTCGGCGATGCCAAGATGACAACGGCATTGCTCGACCGCCTCACCCACCGCTGCCACATCTTGGAGACCGGAAACGACAGCTTCCGCTTCAAGGCCAGCTCAGCTGCGGCGTCCG
>CAYQVL010000285.1:0-3117 GCA_964420825.1 uncultured Sphingomonadaceae bacterium | reverse complement strand
ATAGTCGAAGCCGAACTCGTTGTTGGTGCCGTAAGTGATGTCGGCTGCATAAGCATTTCGACGGTCGACATCGCTCATATTGGGCACGATGACACCGTAATCCATTCCGAGAAATTTGTAGACCTGCCCCATCCAGTCGGCGTCGCGCCGGGCGAGATAGTCGTTGACCGTGATGACGTGAACACCCTCGCCCGCAAGCGCGTTGAGATAGACCGCGAGCGTCGCGACGAGCGTTTTACCCTCGCCGGTTCGCATCTCCGCGATCTCGCCGCGGTGAAGGACAATGCCGCCGACGAGCTGGACGTCGTAATGTCGCTGACCAAGCGTTCGCACCGCCGCCTCGCGAACGGTAGCAAATGCTTCGGGCAGAATATCATCAAGGCTTTCGCCGTTTGCCAGCCTTTCCTTGAGTTTAGCCGTTTGTCCCGACAGGGCGTCGTCGCTCAAGGGTTGGATTTCGGGTTCAAACGCGTTGATCTGGCCAATGATTTTGTCGAGCTTTTTGAGATAGCGATCGTTGCTCGACCCGAACAAGCTTTTGGCAATGCCGCCAAACATGGGCGTTCCTGACGTTAAATGGGTTGGGAGGGCCTTCAAAAAAGCCAAAAATCCCCGAAATTCCTAGGCGCGCGATGTAGGAGTGACAGTGGGCATAGTCAATTGTACGGAGCAAAGCCGCGCGGGAAAATTCGAACGTTTCAGGCTCAGCAAACGCGCTCCGGCGGCGCTGCGGTACACCATTTCACCGTCGTCCTGCCTATGGTCTGAAAACGCTCGCCATCGGCGGCTATGGGCGCATCAAAGCGCGCGCGGCTGGTGATCAGCTCGCATACGGTGCGGTTGATAAGCGGGCTGCCGCTCGGGTGCGTCGCAAGACAATTGCCGACCCGGCCCTCGGGCGAAATTGTGAAACGGACGCCGACCTGTCCCGGAGAGGTGCGATCGACCTCCGAGCTCGGCAACTCGCCGGCGACCACCCACTCACGCGGACTCACGACCGGAACGGCGCCGCCATAATCGGTCGAGAAATCGACGGAGGGCGCGCCGCCGTCGAGGCTCCAAACGAGGCTGATCCGGTCGCGCGATGCAATCGGGTTACCCTCACGATCGAACGCAGGGGTATATCGTGCACGCGCAACGACCAATGCGCAGCTTGCCTCGGCCAGCGACGTGCGTTCAGCGTTTTCGATATGACAATTGCTGACCCGGCCAGTCCGATCGACGGCGAGCGCCATTGTCACCTGCCCCTCGTCGCCCGCCGCGCGCGCCGCGGCAGGGTAGTCGTCGGCGGAAATCCAAGCCGATGGATCTGACATCCGGCTTTGTGCGAAAAGCATGGGCGCCAAGGCGGTCGTCAACAACAGCATCATTGATCTTCCCCGTTCCGGCCGTCTGCAAGCAACCGGTTAACGCGCCCGTGTGGCGCTTTTAGCACGACATTCGCCAGCGATGCTAGGCGTCCGCTTGTCGCATAGCTATGGACGGTTGGATGAAAATGGAAAGATCCCCCCTGGCTCCAACCCAATTTCCCGCCATAGCGCCGCTCGCCGGTGTCGGGCTTCACACCGTAAAGGCCGGTTATAAGGAATGGGACCGCGCCGACCTGACCTTTGTCGACCTTGCCGAAGGAACCGCTGTCGCGGGCGTCACGACGCAGAGTCGATGCCCCTCCCCCGACGTCGAATGGTGCCGCGCGGCGCTTTCTCTCGGGCGCGCGCGAGCCCTGGTCGTCAATGCGGGCAACGCCAACGCTTTTACCGGGCGGCGCGGACGCGACGCGGTTGAGGCGATCGCCGCGAAAACGGCGCGGCATCTCGGGTGCCAGCCCTCGGACGTCTTCATCGCATCGACCGGCGTCATCGGCGAACCGTTGCCGATCAACAAGGCGGAGGCCGGGCTCGACGCAGCCTTTGCCGCGGGGGACGCAAGCTGGGAAGATGCTGCCCGCGCAATCGGCACGACCGACACTTTTCCAAAGACCGCGAGCGCGAGCGCGGTAATCGGCGGCCAGACAGTCCACATCGCCGGCATCGTCAAGGGATCGGGGATGATCGCTCCCGACATGGCGACTATGCTTGGTTTTATATTCTCCGATGCGGCGATCGATCCCGCCTTCCTCCAGTCGATGCTAGATCGCGCGGTCGCGAGCACCTTCAACTGCATTACCGTCGATAGCGATACGTCGACTTCGGATACGGTGCTCGTCTTCGCCACCGGTGCCGTCGGCAACGCCGCGCTCGGCGCGAATGACGATGACGGCGCCGACGCCTTTGCGGCCGCGCTGAATGATGTCTGCCTGCAACTCGCCCAGTTGGTCGTCCGCGACGGTGAAGGCGCGACAAAGTTTATCGAAATCGCCGTAACCGGAGCCGAAAGCGACGCCAGCGCGCGCCGCATCGGCCTCTCAATCGCCAACTCGCCGCTCGTCAAGACGGCGATCGCAGGTGAAGATGCCAATTGGGGACGCGTCGTGATGGCCGTCGGCAAGGCCGGCGAACCGGCCGACCGCGATACGCTCGCGATCCGGTTCGGCGCGACCCAGGTTGCCCGCGACGGCCTCGCGGTCGAGGGTTATGACGAAAGTGCGGTCACTGAGCATCTTAAGGGAGACGAAATCGGCATCGGCGTCGATCTCGGCATCGGCGAGGGCCGCGCTACAATATGGACCTGCGATCTGACGCACGGCTATATCGCGATCAACGCCGATTACCGGACGTGAGCATTCATCGGCTCGACGGCCCGGTCTGTGCGCTGCTGCGCAAGACCGCGATCGACATAGTTCTCCCGCGATTCCAAAGCCTCGCCGCGCACGAAATCGCCGAAAAGGCGCCCGGCGACATCGTCACCGTCGCCGACAAGGAGAGCGAAGCTCGCCTCAGCGAAGGTCTTGCAAACCTGCTTCCGGCGGCGCGGATCGTCGGCGAAGAAGCGAGCTCCGCCGACCCGGAATTGCTCGAAGGCATCGACAGCGGTCGGGTTTGGCTGATCGATCCGATTGACGGTACAACGAACTTTTCCGAAGGCATCACGCCATTCGCCCTGATGATCGCGCTCGGCGTCGAGGGCGAGACCGAAGCTGGCTGGATTTACGATCCGGTGACGCTTCGCATGTGCCAC
>CAYQVL010000284.1:0-3142 GCA_964420825.1 uncultured Sphingomonadaceae bacterium | reverse complement strand
GTGGGATGGCGGCGGATGGCGGCGATCGTGGTGGGGTTTTGCGGCGTCCTTATCGTGATGCAGCCGCAAGACTCGGCGCTGCCGCTCCACGGCGTGCTTATCGCTCTGACCTCGGCGTTCGGGGTGGCGTGTGTCGTGATCACCATCCGTCAGATCAGCAAGACCGAGCGGGCGGTGACGACGGTGTTCTGGTTCACGGTGATTTCGGCGATCGCGCTCGGGATGCTGATGCCCTTCTACGCAGCACCGCATCCACCCCAGGCCTGGCTGGCGATGCTCGGGATAGGGCTGCTCGGCGGCGTCGCGCAATTCCTGCTCACAGCCTCGCTTCGCGTCGCGCCGGTCGCGGCCGTCGCGCCGTTCGATTACACGCAGCTGCTCTGGGCGGTGGTTCTGGGATGGCTGCTGTGGCGCGACATACCGCCCGCCGCGACCTGGATCGGCGCGGCCATCGTCATCGCCGGCGGTCTCTATACGCTGTTCCGCGAACGCCGGAATGCGCGCATCGCCCGCGCCGTAGCGCTCTAACCGCGCCCGATCAGCCGCTGGGCGATCCGGTCGGCGACGTCGGCGGCCGGATCGCCCGAGGCTTCGCTCTCGTCCCAGACCTGCTCGAGGCGCGCGGGGATATGAGAGATTCGCGCTTCGACGTCTTCGCGATTGCCTTGACCCAGATATTCGAGGCCGACATTGATGATGCCGCCCGCGTTGATGACATAATCGGGCGCGAACAAAATGCCGCGATCATAGATCCGCCGCCCGTCGCTCTGCCGCGCAAGCTGGTTGTTGGCGCCGCCGGCGACGACCTTGCAGCGCAGCGCGGCAATGCTCGCTTCGTCGAGGATCGCGCCGAGCGCGCACGGACTGACGACGTCGGCTTCTACTTCGAGAATCGCGGCGGGCGCGACGGTTTCACCGCCAAGCTCTTCGGCCAGCGCCGCGGCGCGCGCGGTTTCGACGTCAGCAAGCGTAAGTCGAGCACCTTCCGCTGCAAGCAAGCGCGCGAGTCCGCCGCCAACGCTGCCGACGCCCTGGATCGCAACATGGACACCGTTGACGCTGTCCTGGCCGAGCCCGCGTTTGACCGCCGCCTTGACGCCGAGGAACACGCCGAGCGCGGTATAGGGGCCGGGATCGCCGCCCGCTTCGCCGCTCGCGACCGGAAGCCCTGCAACATGGCGCGTCTCGGTGCCGATGACGACCATATCCTCGTCGCTCATCCCGACGTCTTCCGCAGTCACATAGCGCCCGCCAAGGCTCTCGATCGCACGGCCGAACGCGCGGAGCATTTTGGGTGTCTTGATATTCGTTTCGTCGGCGAGGATGACGGCCTTGCCGCCCCCCATCGGCAGCCCCGCCATCGCGTTCTTGAAACTCATGCCGCGCGAGAGGCGTAGCGCATCGGTGATCGCGCGCGTCGAATCGGCGTAATGCCAGAAGCGCGCACCACCCGCCGCCGGCCCAAGATGAGTCGAATGGATTGCAATGATCGCGCTCAGCCCCGATCCGGGGTCGCGAAACATGTGGATGTCCTCGTGATCGTCGAAGTCGGGAAGGTCCCAGGTAGCGGACATGTAAATATTCCTGCGTGGAGCGGATAAAAAATGGGGCGACCGACGGGACTTGAACCCGCAACCTCCGGCATCACAAGCCGGCGCTCTAACCAATTGAACTACGATCGCCATGATCGGCGCAAAGCCCGCCGCGCACATAGGAGCCCGGCTGGCTTTGCGTCAATGCCGCGCAATAAAATTGCGGGCGAGAATGGTGGGCGCGGCTGGGATTGAACCAGCGACCCCTGCCGTGTGAAGGCAGTGCTCTCCCGCTGAGCTACGCGCCCGCCCGAGCCGCCGATGGCGGCGCATCGGACGAAAAGAGGCGGACGCCCAGAAGGCATCCGCCCTTCCCACAACAAATAAAGATTTGTCGTCCTCCCGTCCAGCCCGGCTGGACGAACAGAAATCTGCTAGCGGTTGACCGCGTCCTTGAGGCCTTTGCCTGCCTTGAATTTGGGCTGAACCGAGGCAGGAATCTGCATCGGCTCGCCGGTCCGCGGATTGCGGCCCGTCGAGGCCTTGCGATTGGTCGTCGAGAAGGTGCCGAAGCCGACCAGACGAACTTCGCCGCCATTGCCGAGCGCGCCGGTGATCGTATCAAAAACGGCCTCGCAAGCCTTGCCCGCGTCCGCTTTGCTCAGTCCCGACGCGTCTGCGACAGATGAGATAAGTTCTTGTTTGTTCATGCTCTCCGAACCCCTTGTTGTTTAGTGTTCCAATGAATTTGGACTCACGGCAATGCCGACACCCCATATAAGGCCAACTACCCTAGGCCTGTAAAGCGCCAATTGTCGCAAAAAGGCGAAAAAACCGGGGTTTTTTGCTCTCAATAAGGGCAATTTCGGTTTCAATGGCGAACTTGAGGCTCGCCATCGTCACCGAGCACCGCCGGAATCTGTGGACTCGGGTCGGTCGCGATCTCGTCGGTGTCGTTCCATTCGATTGCCGTGATCTTGCCGGCAAGCGCCCGGGCAAGAACATCGTCGACATGGCTGACCGGAACGATTTCAAGTCCGTCAAGAATATTTTGCGGAATTTCGGCAAGATCCTTTTCGTTTTCCTGCGGGATCAATACCGTCGTGATGCCGCCGCGCAGCGCGGCGAGCAGCTTTTCCTTGAGTCCGCCGATCGGCAGCGCCCGCCCGCGCAACGTCACCTCGCCGGTCATGGCGATATCGCGGCGCACGGGAATGCCGGTCAGCGTCGATATCATCGCCGTGACCATTCCCAATCCCGCCGATGGCCCGTCCTTGGGCACGGCGCCCTCGGGAAGGTGGACATGGATGTCCTTCTTCAAGAAGATGCTCGGCTTGATGCCGTAACTCGGCGCGCGCGCCTTGACGAAACTCATCGCCGCCTGGATCGATTCCTGCATGACGTCGCCGAGTTTGCCGGTGGTCTTGACCAGTCCCTTGCCGGGCACCGTGACGGCTTCGATGGTGAGCAATTCGCCGCCCACCTCGGTCCACGCGAGTCCGGTTACCGCGCCGATCTGGTCCTCCTCTTCGCCGACGCCGTAGCGGTATTTGGTGACGCCCAGATAGTCCGAAAGATTGTCGGGTGTGACGGTCACCGATTCGGCCTTG
>CAYQVL010000283.1:0-3152 GCA_964420825.1 uncultured Sphingomonadaceae bacterium | reverse complement strand
ATGGCGGGATCGATCGCGACACGGCGCCGCGCGCGTTAGCCGCGGGCGCCGACGCGCCCGTTGCCGGCACCGCGACCTTTCGTGGCGGGCCAGCTGCCTATGCAGACAATATCCGCGCCCTGAGAGGCCGATGACGGCCGCCGCTGCGACTCCCATGCCCTCTCCGCCCCAAGACAGTATCGATCCCGGCCGCCGTCTGATCCGGCTCGACGATGGCGGGCTGTCGCTCGGCGAAAAACTGGCCACGCGCTTTCGCCACCTGGTTTGGCGGACACCGCTCCACCGGATGCGGCTGCGCGGGAAATATCCGCTCAAGCTCGTTGCCGTGCCCGGCGATCCGCTGCCCGGCGACAAGACGCGCGGCACCGCGTTGCTCGAAGGTCGCGCGCTCTTTCATGGCGAGGAAATAGCTCTCGCCGATCTCGATTTCGGCGCACTTGCCGTTTCGCCGGCCTTTGCCGTCTATCTCCAAAGCTTTGCCTGGCTACGCGACCTTGCCGCGGCCGCCGGGCGCGAAGAAGGCGCGCCGATCGCCGAACGGCTGATGCGCAACTGGCTCGAAGGCCATGGCGGCAAGGTTGCCGAGGCCGGCTGGCGGGCCGCCATATGGGGACGCCGCGTTTTGCATTGGACGAGTTATGCGCCGTTGATCCTGTCTTCAGCCGATCTCGTCTATCGTTCCTCGGTCCTCAACACACTGGCGCGCGGGGCGCGGCACCTCGACCGCGCTGCCCCAAAAGCGCCGCTCGGCATCGAGCAGATAGTGGCTTGGTCGGGCGTCATTGCGTCGGGTCTCCTCGTCCAGGGCGGCGAGCCGCGGGTTGCTCGCGGCGAGGCCGGACTGGCGCGCTCTCTATCGCAAACGCTCACCGCCGATGGCGGGATGATCTGCCGCTGCCCGCAATCGCAACTTGAGCTGATCGAGATGATGGCGATGCTGCGTTCGGCCTATGATGCTGTTGGCCATAGCGTATCTCGGGAGATTGAATCGGCGATTGCGGCGGCGGTTCCGGCCTTGCTCGGCGTCGCCCATGGCGACGGCGGGCTGGCCAGCTGGCAGGGCAGTGGCCCGGTTTCAGGCCGGCGCGTCGCCGCGGCGATCGAAGCGTCGGGCCATCGTGCTTTGCCTTTGCGCCACGCCCGCGACTGGGGCTATCACCGGCTGTCGGCGGGCGATACAACGATCATCGTCGATGCCGCGCCGCCGCCTTCGATGCGTCTGGTGTCGAGCGGCTGCGCCTCGACGCTCGCGTTCGAGATGTCGCACGGGATGCACCGGATCGTTGTCAACTGTGGTGGTGCGAAGGGCGGCACGCTGCCCAAGAGCTTCGCTGACGGGTTGCGGACCACAGCGGCGCATTCGACGCTGGTCGTCGGCAACAGCAATTCGACCGCGCTCAACACCGATGGATCGCTCGGAAAGGGCGTCGTCGAGGTCCGCCTCGATCGCCAGGAGCGCGAAGGCGTGAGCCGGATCGAGGCAAGCCATAATGGCTATGTGCGGCGTTATGGCTTTCTCCACCGCCGTCAGCTCGGCCTGTCCGGCGAAGGCGACGAATTGCGTGGCGAAGATGTGCTGCAACCCGCAGGCCGTCATCGTTCCGACGGCGCAGGCTTCACTGTGCGCTTTCATCTCGCGCCGGGGATAGAGGTGACGCCGACCGCCGACAATTCGGGCGCATTGCTGCGGGTCGTCGGCGGGCCAGCTTGGCATTTCCGCTGCCGGGGCGCCATGGTCGAGATCGACGACAGCATCTGGATCGACGAAAAATCCCGGGTTTGTCCGACGCGCCAGCTCGTCCTCGGTGGCGATGCTGATCCGGGCGGAGCGAGCATAGGCTGGCTGTTCCGGCGGGCCGGCTGACCGCATGATATTCCATTTTCTGACCGATTAGGATTTTCGATGACCGACGTTAAAGTCACTCGCGCGCTTCTTTCAGTATCGGAGAAGGCGGGCCTCGCCGCACTCGGCGCCACGCTTGTCCGCCACGGCGTCGAGCTGGTATCGACCGGCGGCACGGCTAAGGCGCTGCGCGACGCCGGACTCGAGGTGCGCGACATAGCGGAGCTGACCGGCTTTCCTGAAATGATGGACGGCCGGGTCAAGACGCTCCACCCCAAGGTCCACGGCGGCCTACTTGCCGTGCGCGATAATGAAGAACATGTGGCGGCGATGGAAGCGCACGATATCGGCGCCATCGATCTCGTCATCGTCAACCTTTATCCCTTCGCGGCGACCGTCGCGCGCGGCGCGGACCGGCCCGAGATCATCGAGAATATCGATATTGGCGGTCCGTCGATGGTTCGCTCGGCGGCCAAGAACCATGCTCATGTCGCGATCATCACCGATCCGGCGGATTATGGCGAGCTTGTCGCCGCGCTCGACGAAAATGACGGCAAGACGTCGCTTGAATTCCGTAAGCGGCTGGCGGCCAAGGCCTTTTCCGCAACCGCCGCCTATGATGCGGCGATCGCCAGCTGGTTCGCCTTCGCCGATCAGCACGAGCTCTTCCCCGAGCGGCTGCAGATCCCGGTGCGCCGCAAGCAGGCGCTGCGCTATGGCGAAAATCCGCATCAGGCGGCCGCGCTCTACGTTCCCGAAATGCCTGGCGCGCGTGGCATCGCCCAGGCCGAGCAGTTCCAGGGCAAGGAATTGAGCTATAACAATTTCAACGATGCCGATGCCGCGCTCGAACTGGTTGCCGAATTCGATAGCGCTCGCCCGGCCTGCGTCATCGTCAAACATGCCAATCCCTGCGGCGTCGCCATAGCTGGTTCCTCGATCGACGCCTATAAGGCCGCCTTCGCCTGCGACACGGTTTCTGCCTTCGGCGGCATCGTCGCGCTCAACCGGCCGCTCGATGCCGACACCGCCGAGGTGATTACCGAAATCTTCACCGAGGTCGTGATCGCGCCCGATGCCGACGACGCGGCGCGCGCGGTTTTTGCCAAGAAGAAGAATCTGCGCCTGCTGCTCACCGGAGCATTCTCCGACCCCGCCCGACCCGGGTTGACGATGAAGACGATCGCCGGCGGCCTACTCTTTCAGGGCCGCGACAATGGCCGCCTCGCCGAAGACGATCTCACCGTCGTCACCGAGCGCCCGCCGACCGCAGGCGAACTAGCCGATTGCCTGTTCGCCTGGACGGTGG
>CAYQVL010000282.1:0-3176 GCA_964420825.1 uncultured Sphingomonadaceae bacterium | reverse complement strand
TATTTCATCGGCGATGCCGAGCCCGCGATCATCGTCTGCGATCCGGCCAGTGAAGAAGCGATTGCGCCACTGGCGCGCAAAGCCAGGCTGATGACGCTCGACGCGGGAGGGCGCGGCAGCCTGGCAGAGGCGGTCGCCGCGGTTCGCGAAACCGGCTTCGACACCGTCGCGCGCACCGCCGGCGATCTTGCCGCGATCTGCTATACCTCGGGAACGACGGGGCGATCGAAGGGCGCGATGCTGAGCCACGGCAATCTCGCCTCGAATGCGCAGACCTTGTTCGAGGCCTGGCGCTGGCGGGCCGACGATGTGCTGATCCACGCGCTGCCGCTCTACCATGTCCATGGGCTGTTCGTGGCGCTCCATCTGGCGCTGCTCGGCGGCTCGACGATCCGCTTCCATAAGGGCTTCGACGCAGATGCCGTGCTCGCCGACCTGCCGCGCGCGACCGTGCTGATGGGGGTGCCGACTTTTTACGTGCGGCTCGCCGCGCATGACGGGCTCAGCCGCGAGGCGGCGGCCAATATGCGGCTGTTCGTCAGCGGGTCGGCGCCGCTGCTCGAAAGCACTTTCGCGGATTTCGAGACGAAGACCGGGCAGCGCATCCTCGAACGCTATGGCATGACCGAGGCGGGGATGATTTGCTCGAACCCCTATGACGGCAATCGCGTCCCCGGCACGGTCGGCTTTGCGCTGCCGGGAATCGCAGCGCGTGTTGCCGACGATAGCGGCCGCGAAGTGCCGCGCGGCGAACCCGGCGTGCTCGAGATCATGGGGCCGAACCTGTTTCAGGGCTATTGGCGCAAGCCCGACAAGACCGCCGAAGAGATGCGCGCCGACGGCTTTTTCATCACCGGCGATATCGCGGTGATGGACGACAAGGGCCGGGTGACGATCACCGGGCGGGCGAAGGACCTGATCATCGCCGGCGGGCTCAACATCTATCCCAAGGAGATCGAGCTGGCGATCGACGCGGTGGCCGGGGTCAGCGAGAGCGCGGTGATCGGCGTGCCGCATGGCGACCTCGGCGAGGCGGTGGTGGCGGTGGTGGTGCGAGCCGACACGGCGCTTGGCGAGGACGCGGTCCTCGCCGCGATCGCCGGGCAATTGGCGCGCTTCAAACAGCCGCGCCGCATAGTCTTCGCCGAGGCGCTGCCGCGCAATGCGATGGGCAAGGTGGAAAAGGCGGTGTTGCGCGAGCAATTTGCCGGGCTATTCAGCGGCCGATGACCCAAGACCCCACGACCATCCGCCGGCTCTACGGCCGTTCCAAAGGCCATAGGCTGCGCGCCGGCCAGCAGGCGCTCATCGACGAGCTGCTGCCGACGCTGGCCGTGCCCGCAGACGGGCCGCTCGACGCGCGGGCGCTGTTCGGCGACGCCATAGAACAGGAGGGCCCGCTCCATTTCGAGATCGGCTTCGGCGGCGGCGAGCATCTCGCGGCGCAGGCCGAAGCGAACCCCGACGCGGGTTTTATCGGCTGCGAGCCCTTTCTCAACGGCGTCGTCGCGGCGCTCGCGCATATCCGCGACCGCGATCTCGCCAATGTCCGGCTGCATATGGGCGACGCGCTCGACGTGCTCGAGCGGCTGCCCGATCGATCATTGGAGCGCGTCTATCTGCTCCATCCCGACCCCTGGCCCAAGGCGCGCCACGCCAAGCGCCGGATGATCAACCACGGCCCGCTCGACATGATCGCCGCGAAGCTTGCGCCCGGCGGCGAATTCCGCCTCGGCACCGACGACCCGACCTATTGCGCCTGGGCGATGATGGCGATGGGCCAGCGCCGCGATTTCATCTGGGAGGCCGAGACGCCGCGCGATTTCCTCGACCGCCCCGCCGACTGGCCCGAGACGCGCTACGAGCGCAAGGCGCGGCGCAAGGGGCATGAGGTCTGGTACTTTAGATACCTGCGGGGCGGCGAGCTAGCGCCGCGGCGCTAGCCTGAGCAGGCGCCCGCCGGATCCGCCGCGATTTTTCTGGTCCTCGAGCAGCCAGATCGCGCCGTCGGGGCCCTGTTCGACCTCGCGGATGCGTTCGCCCATGTCGAAGCGCTCGGCCTCGGTCGCGGTATCGCCGTCGATCGCGACGCGGATCAGCGCCTTCGACGACAGCCCCGCGGCGAGGACGTTGCCGCGCCAGCGGGGAAAGAGCGTGCCGGTGTAGAAGATGAAATCGCCGGGCGAGATCACCGGCGTCCACCAGAGCGCCGGGGCGATGAATTCGGGGCGGCTATCGTGATCGGGGATGTCGCGGCCGTCATAATGGTCGCCGTTCGAGACGATCGGATAGCCGTAATTGCCGCCGCGCCGCACAAGGTTGAGCTCGTCGCCGCCGGCCGGGCCCATCTCGATAGTCCAGAGCCGGCCATCGGGCGCGAAGGCGATGCCGAGCGGGTTGCGATGGCCGTATGACCAGATCTGCGCGGTGACGCCGCCGCGCTCCGCGAAAGGATTGCCGGCGGGCACCGAGCCGTCGTCGTTGAGGCGGACGATGCTGCCGAGATTGTTGGCGAGATCCTGCGCGGGATCGAACTTCTGCCGCTCGCCCGAGGAGATGAAGAGATGGCCGTCGGGCGAGAAGGCGATGCGGTGGCCGAAATGGCCGCGCCCCGTAACCTTGGGCGTCTGCCGCCAGATGGTTTCGACATTTTGGAGAGCACAGGCGCCGGCCTCGCCGCAATCGAGCCGCGCGCGGGCGACGGCCGCGCCATGCGTATCGTCCTCGCCGGCCTCGACATAGCTGAAGTAGAGCAGGCTATTCTCGGCGAAATCGGGATGCGCGACGATATCGCCGAGACCGCCCTGCCCGCCATAATCGACAGCCGGCACGCCGGTGACCGTGCCGAGCCGCGCGCCGGGCGTGCCGGGATTGTCGATGAAGCGTAGCGTCCCGCCCTTTTCAGTGACCAGCAGCATGCCGCCGGGCAGGAAGGTCATCGCCCAGGGTTCGTCGAAGCGGCCCATTTCCTCGGCGACGAAGGGCACGGTGTCGACGATGGTGAGCGCGTCGCTTTCGCCGGTGGCGGGTTTATTGTCGGTCTGTGCGTTGCCGTCGCCGTTGCAGGCGATCAGCGCAATGGCGGCGCAAACCGTAAAGGCGGGGCGGTACATTCAAATTCCTCGCTAAATGGATGGTCGAGCTTAGCGCGAGCGACGGCGAAAATCCAGCGGCCA
>CAYQVL010000281.1:0-3190 GCA_964420825.1 uncultured Sphingomonadaceae bacterium | reverse complement strand
TTCGACGCCGAAGTCTACGTGCTGTCGAAAGACGAAGGTGGCCGTCACACGCCGTTCTTCGCCAACTATCGTCCGCAGTTCTACTTCCGGACGACCGATGTCACCGGCGAGATCAAATTGCCCGACGGCACCGAGATGGTGATGCCCGGCGACAACGTTACGCTGGGCGTCAAGCTGATCGCACCGATCGCCATGGACCCGGGTCTGCGCTTTGCTATTCGCGAAGGCGGCCGTACGGTCGGCGCAGGGGTTGTCGGCAAGATTTCGGCATAGTATAGGCCTCTCAGCCCGCCCGATTCCCTTCGGGGAGTCGGGCGGCTTATTTTGTAAAACTTTGGATGCTTTCCCTGCACTTTTGGGGAAACTGGCTCTTTCGCATCGGTAGTACGGACATGGAAACGCAAAATATTCGCATTCGTCTAAAGGCATTCGATCATCGCGTGCTCGATCAGGCGACCGGCGATATTGCCGATACGGCTCGGCGCACTGGCGCGCTGATACGCGGTCCCATTCCATTGCCGACGCGAATCGAAAAATTCACTGTGAACCGCGGTCCGCACGTCGACAAAAAGTCGCGCGAGCAGTTCGAGGTGAGAACATACAAAAGGCTGCTCGATATCGTGCAGCCGACGCCGCAGACGGTCGATGCGCTGATGAAGCTCGATCTGTCTGCCGGCGTTGATGTCGAGATCAAACTGGCCTAACCGCCAGCGCCGCTTCGCAACGAAGCGGCAAAATTGGGATACCGCGCGAGCGTCGCTCGTGGTCTGCGTCCCCCGCCGGCTTTGCAGGATTTCTTGCAAGGCTTTCAGCCCGGGCGGGGCGATGCACGAAAAATTGGGTTGAGCATGCCCGTGGAATTATGTCCGCGGGCCTCTGTATTGGGAGACGTGCAGTGTTGCGCAGCGGCGTGATCGCTAAGAAAATGGGAATGACCCGCCTGTTCCAGGCAGACGGTCGGCACGTTCCGGTGACGGTACTGCAGTTGGACGGCTGTCAGGTCGTGTCGATCCGCGAGGCCGACCGCGATGGCTATGTTGCCGTCCAGATCGGCGCGGGCACCCGCAAAGCCAAAAATGTGTCGAAGCCGGTTCGTGGCCACTATGCCAAGGCCGAAGTCGAGCCCAAGGCTCGCCTCGTCGAATTCCGCGTTGAGGAAGACGGTGTGCTACCGGTCGGCGCAACGTTGACCGCCGATCATTTCGTCGCTGGCCAGATGGTCGATGTCTCGGGTCAAACGCAGGGCAAGGGCTTTGCAGGCGCGATGAAGCGTCATGGCTTTAAGGGCTTGCGCGCGACCCACGGTGTTTCGATTTCGCACCGCTCGCACGGTTCGACGGGGCAAAACCAGGATCCGGGCAAGGTATTCAAGGGTAAGAAGATGGCCGGCCATATGGGCGATCGTCAGCGCACCCAGCAAAATCTCGAGGTCGTTCGCACCGATGCCGAGCGCGGGCTCATCTTTATCAAGGGCTCGGTTCCCGGTCACAAGGGCGCGTGGCTGATCGTCAAGGATGCGGTCAAGATCGCACGTCCTGAATCGGCGCCTTTCCCTGGCGCTTTGCGCCGCAATGCCGCTGAGATCGAGCATGAAGAGGCACCTGCCGGGATGGTCGAAGCGGCTGCCCAGCACGAAGCCGTAGTCGGCCCGACCGACGCCGAGATCGCAGCGGCCGCCGCCGAAATGGAGGCCAGCAAGGCTGCCGAAGCGAGCGACAACCGCAGCGACGCGGAGAAAATCGAAAACCCCGACGGCGCCGCCGCTTCGGATGACGAGAAGAAGGAGGGCTAATTGTGAAACTCAAGGTCACGACCCTCGACGCGAAGGCCAAGGGCGATATCGAGCTCGACGATGCGATCTTCGGCCTCGATGCGCGTGCCGATATCCTGCACCGCGTCGTCACCTGGCAGCTTGAAAAGCGTCGTGGTACTGCCCGCGGCGCCCGCGAGCGCAGCGACGTCAATCGCACCGGCAAGAAATATGGTCGCCAGAAGGGCGGCGGCACGGCACGCCACGGCGATCGCCGCGCACCGATTTTCATCGGCGGCGGTAAGGCTCACGGCCCGCGGGTTCGCGATTTCAATCCTTCGCTCAACAAGAAGGTGCGCGCGCTCGGTCTCAGGATGGCGCTGTCCGACAAGGCCAAGAACGACAATCTGATTGTTATCGACAACCTCGACCTCAAGGACCCTAAGACCAAACTGCTTCAGGGCATGCTGCCCAAACTCGGCTTTGGCAAGACGGTGCTGGTGATCGACGGCGAGAGTGTCGGCGACAATTTCCGCAGGGCTGCGGCCAACATCATCGGTATCGACGTGCTGCCGGCGATTGGCGCCAATGTCTACGATATCGTCAAGCATGAGACACTGGTGCTTACGCGCACCGCGGTCGAGCAGCTGGAGGCGCGGTTCAATGGCTAGGAAGAAAACCGAAGCGGTCAGCCTCGCGCATTACGATGTGATTAAGGGCCCGCATATCACCGAAAAGTCGACGCTGCTCGGCGAACACGGGGCCGTTGTGTTTCAGGTCGCCAAGGAAGCTAGCAAGCCGCAGATTAAGGCGGCGATCGAAGCGCTGTTCAATGTCAAGGTTACCGGCGTTAACACGCTGATCCAGAAGGGTAAGACGAAGCGCTGGAAGGGTCGTCCCTATCGGCGGTCGGATCTGAAAAAAGCGGTTATCACGCTCGCCGAGGGTGATTCAATCGACGTGACGACGGGGATTTAACGATGGCACTTAAAAAAGCCAAACCTACGAGCCCGGGCCGGCGGCACTTGGTGATCGTCGACAAGTCGGCGCTTTGGAAGGGTGGTCCCGTCAAATCCCTATCCGTCGGCATGCGCAAGTCGGGTGGCCGCAACAACAAGGGCCATATCACGGCGCGCGGCATCGGCGGCGGTCACAAGCAAAAGTACCGCATGATTGATTTCAAGCGGCGCAAATGGGATATGGCGGCGAATGTCGAGCGGATCGAGTATGATCCCAATCGCTCGGCGTTCATCGCGCTTCTGAAATATGAAGACGGTGAGCTCGCCTATATCATCGCACCGCAACGGCTCGAACCGGGCGATAGTGTGATTGCCGGCGAAAAGGTCGATACCAAGCCGGGCAACGCGATGCCGCTGGGCCAGATGCCGGTCGGCACCATCTGCCACAATGTCGAGATGAAGCCAGGCAAGGGCGGCCAGA
>CAYQVL010000280.1:0-3209 GCA_964420825.1 uncultured Sphingomonadaceae bacterium | reverse complement strand
CGGTCGAAGCGGCGATCGGCGAGCTTGTGTCCCGGCCGCTGACGAGCGAGAGGTAGCGGTTCGTTCGCCCTGAGCTTGGCGAACGGGCGTTCTCCTTTTCGAACCATTCCGAAAAAACGATGGAGCTTATCCCGTTCAAACGGGTAAACCGCAGCGAATTGCGTCATTGCGACGAGCCGCAGGCGACGCGGCAATCCAGCGTGACGCGCGTTGCCTTGGCTTGCTTCGCTGCGCTCGCAATGACGGTTCCGGTTCCTAGGCGCGACGGGTGGCCTCCCGAGAAAGACGGGGCTTCGATACGCTCAGCCTGAACGGCAAGGTGACGCCTTTTATCCCGAAGCCGGCTTTCTCGCCCACTCAAAAATCGCGGCAAATGCCCTTTTGCTCCCAATCGCCATAGCGGGTCGGATCCGGGCCGTCCTGGGCGCCATGCTCGATCTGGGCTTCGGCGGGTCCGGGTGCGGGGACCGGCGGGTTCTTCGAAAGATACGCCGGGGGCTTGACCCAGTCGGGGCGTTGTCCTGCCATCGTCGCTCTCCAATTGCCAAATCGCTCGTCAGCTCCCATTTCGGAGCGATGCAAGGAGGATGCAAGTGAACCAGCTCAAAACTGTGATGCTGCTCGCGGCGATGACCGCGCTGTTCATGGGGATAGGCCTCGTGCTTGGCGGCCGCGGGGGGATGGTCCTCGCGCTCGTCGTCGCGACGGCGATGAACTTTTTTAGCTATTGGAATGCCGACAAGATCGTTTTGCGCATGCACAAGGCGCGCGAGGTCGATGCGCGCACCGCACCCGAATTCTACGGAATCGTCGCCGACCTTGCCGCGCGCGCAAGCCTGCCGATGCCCAGGGTCTATATCGTCGACAGCCCGCATCCAAACGCCTTTGCTACCGGGCGCAATCCCCGGAATGCCGCCGTTGCCGCGACTTCCGGGTTGCTCGACATTCTCGATCGCGACGAGATTGCCGGCGTCATGGCGCACGAGCTCACCCATGTCCGCAACCGCGACACGCTGATCATGACGATGACCGCGACGATCGCGGGCGCGATCTCGATGCTCGCGACCTTCGGCTATTTCTTCCGGGGTAGCGGACGTAGCGCGGGGCTGGCCGGGCTTGCCGCAATCATCGTCGCACCCTTTGCCGCGATGATCGTCCAGATGGCGATCAGCCGGACGCGCGAATATGGCGCCGATCGCGGTGGCGCGGAAATCTCGGGCCGACCGCGCGCGCTCGCCTCGGCGCTCGCCAAGCTCGCCAACGGCGCGGCGCGGGTGCCCAATCCAGTGGTCGAGCGCAATCCGGCCGCCGCGCAACTCTATATCGTCCCGGCGCTGTTCGGGCGCGGCGACAGCCTGTTCTCGACGCACCCCGATACCGCCAACCGCATCGCCGAACTCGAAAAGATGGCGACCGTGAGCGATAGCGGTTCGTCGCTGCCGCGGCGCTCGGGCAAGGCGCTGGGCCCGTCGCCGTCGCGTCGCGGCAGCGCGCTCGATCCGCTCGGCCGCGGGCCCTGAGCGAGCGCCAAGCCAAGGGCGGCGAGGCGCGCCGGGCCGCATTGCGGCTGCTCGACGCCGTTTTGCGTCAAGGCCTGCCGCTCGAATCGGCGGCGGGGAAGGCATGCGCCTCGCTGACCGTCGCGGCCGACAAACGGCTCGCTGTCGCGATCGCCGGCGAGGTGCTGCGACGGATGCCCGACTATGACGCGCTGATCGACAGCGCGACGCAGCGCCCGCTCCCCGATGACGCCAAGGCGCGCACGGTTCTGCGGCTGGCGCTCGCCCAGACGCTGGCGCTCGATACGCCGCCGCATGCCGCGATCGCGACTGCTCTGCCGCTGCTGCAGGGTGGTCCGCGAAGGCTGGCGCACGGCGTGTTCGGAACGCTGATGCGAGGGAAAGCGCGGCTGCCCGATGTGCCTGTATTGCCCGAGTCCGTTGCGCGGCGCTGGACCGAACATTGGGATGGCGAGACGGTAACCGCCGCGGCGCGCGCGATCGCCGATCCTCCGCCGCTCGATCTGACGCTTGTCGATAGTGCCGAAACCGAGCGATGGTGCGATGAGTTGGGCGGGCATAGCCTGCTCCCGGGCCATGTCCGGGTTGCGCGCGCCGGTGTGACCGACTTGCCGGGGTTCGCGGAGGGCCGCTGGTGGGTGCAGGATATCGCCGCATCGCTGCCGGCGCGATTATTTGGCGAGGGCGGAGACCGCACCGCGCTTGATTTGTGCGCTGCCCCCGGCGGCAAAACATTGCAGCTTGCCGCCCGTGGCTGGCGCGTCACCGCGCTCGATCGTTCGCAAAGTCGTCTGGCGCGACTTTCGCAGAATCTCGATCGCACCGGGCTCGCCGCTGAAACTGTTGCCGCCGATATGCTCGCGTGGCAGCCTGCGGCGCCGGCCGATGCGATCCTGCTCGACGCGCCCTGTTCGGCGACCGGGATATTCCGCCGCCATCCCGATGTACTCTATCGTGCGACGCCGCGGATCATCGCCGAATGCGTCAAACTTCAGGTCAAGATGCTCGCGCGCGCCGCCCATTGGCTCGCACCTGGCGGCCTGCTCGTTTATGCGGTCTGCTCGCTCGAACCCGAAGAGGGCGAGGCGGTGATCGACGGCATTCTCGCCGCGCGCGCCGATCTGACGATCGAACCCATAGAAATTGGTGAATGTCCGGAGGGGCTCGTGCCCGATGAACGCGGCTGTTTGCGCGTGTTGCCGGGTAACATTGCCGATCCCGGGGGTGCCGACGGCTTTTTCATGGCGCGGTTGCGGCGCGGCTGACTATTGGGCGGCGGAGGCGCGGCCTTATCCCCAAATTCCTGCGTCGCGAGGCACGGCGCGCTTGCCCGCCATTCGCGCCTTGCCTAAGGCGACGCCATCATGTCGCAATCCGTCCGCATCGCGCCGTCCATCCTCTCGGCCGATTTCGCCAAATTGGGAGAGGAAGTGCGCGCGGTCGACGCTGCGGGCGCCGACTGGATCCACATCGACGTGATGGACGGCCACTTCGTCCCCAATCTCACCATCGGCCCGGCCGTCGTCAAAGCGCTGCGACCACATAGCAACAAGATGTTCGATGTTCATTTGATGATATCGCCGATCGATTCATTTCTCGACGCCTTCGCCGCAGCCGGCGCCGACACGATCACCGTCCATCCCGAGGCCGGGCCGCACACGCATCGCACGCTGCAGACGATCCGCTCTT
>CAYQVL010000279.1:0-3222 GCA_964420825.1 uncultured Sphingomonadaceae bacterium | reverse complement strand
GCGACCAGAAATGGAGGATCGACAGCCGGTAGCTGTAGATCGGCCGCTCGGCCTGTTTCGGCACGAAATAATACATCATGGCGAGGAAGGGTACGGTCAGGAAGAACGCCACCGCATTGTGGCCGTACCACCATTGCAGCAGCGCGTCCTGCACCCCAGCGAAGGCGGCATAGCTTTTCGAGCCGTACAGGCTGACGGGGAGCGCGAGATTGTTGACCACGTGCAGCATCGCGATCGTGATGATGAAGCTCAGATAGAACCAGTTGGCGACGTAAATATGCGGTTCGCGGCGCCTCGCCAGCGTGCCGACAAAGACGATCAGATAGGCGATCCAGACGACCGTCAGCCAGATATCGACATACCATTCGGGCTCGGCATATTCGCGGCTCTCGGTAATCCCGAGAACATAGCCCGTCGCGGCGAGCACGATGAAGAACTGGTATCCCCAGAAGACGAAGCGGGCGAGGCCGGGAAAGGCGAGGCGCGCGCGGCAGGTTCGTTGCACGACATAGAAGCTCGTGGCGATGAGGATGTTGCCGCCGAAGGCGAAGATCACCGCCGATGTATGGAGCGGTCTGAGCCGGCCGAAGGTCATGAATTCGGAATTGAAATTGAGCACGGGAAAGGCGAGCTGGAGCGCGATGTACAAACCCGCGAGCAGACCGATTACCGCCCACAAGACAGTCGCGATAACCCCCCATCGCACCGGATCGTCGTCATAGCGGCTCAGGTCGGGCGGCGGCGGAGCGCCTTCAAAGGCGAGAACCGAGCGCGCGCGCCGGAGTGTCACCACCATCATGCCGAGCGCCACCGCGACCACCAGCCCCATATGGAACGCGAAACCGCTGTCGACCGCAGCCACGACGAACAGCAATGCCAGCACGGCAAGGGCGAGCCAGCCATAGGCCTTGGCAACAAGCGTGATCATATTCATGCCCCCAAAGAGCAGTGGGATTTCGCCTCCGCTCTTCAGTCGGTCGGCGGGCGCTCGGGGCATATAATCGGGGAGGCCGAATGCTGATCATCCGTAATATCCCCTAGGCGCCCATCGCCCTGGCGGATAAACTCAGCCTTCGCTTGCATGGTCGGCATAGCGGCAGGATGGATCGTCGCGATCGAAATGGACCGCAGCAAGACGATCGGGCGTCGGCGCGCGGGCAAGATCGCGGCGGTAGATATCGGGATAGAAACGGATCGTCCCGTCGCTATCGGGTTCGGCGGTGAAATAGGAAATATAAACGGGGATCGGCTGGTCGAGCGCCACGGTCTCGGTGGCTCCGCTTTCGACCAGCGCATCGACGCGCGCCCGATCCCAACCGGGCTGGGCCGCCAGCAATGTGGCGGCGAACTCCAGCGCATCGCTTACCCGCACGCAGCCATGGCTGAGCGCGCGATCCTCGTTCGCGAAGAGGGTGCGGTTCGAGGTATCGTGCAGGAATACGCTGAACGGGTTGGGCATGACCAGTTTCATCCGGCCGAGCGCATTGCCCGCCCCCGGCCTCTGGCGATAGCGCCCGTCCTGATAGACATAACCGCGCCGCGCCGCTTCGCGGGGCCGGTTGCGAACCATCGAAGCTATGCCTTCGCGGGCGATGCTCGAGGGGATCTCCCACCATGGGTTGAAGACGATGCCCGATACGGTTGCGGTGAATTCTGGTGTCGGCGTACGTGTCCGGCCGACGATGACAGGCCACCGCCTGACCGGCGTTCGCCCATCCCACAAGGTCAGCTCGAAAGCCGCCGCGTTGACGATAAGGTAGCGCCCGCTGAAATCGCCGTCGATAAGCCGCCAGCGCTCGATATTGGCGGCCAGTATCGCGCGCCGCGCAGCGCTGGTTTCGCTTTGATAGGCTGCGATCAGCGCAGCATGACTGGGATGGATTTCGCCTTGGGCGAACGATGCCGAGGCGGTGAAAAACAGCAGGAGGATTGCGATAAATTTGGCCATTCGTCCTTGTCCGGCGACGGCGGCAAAGCGGCAATAGGTGCTTCTACCTATGTCGCTCGCTGCGCCTTCGCTGACATAAGCCCGATCAATCCGGCGCAAGGGCGCCATCGATACGCGGACAATTGCGCGCGCGATCGGTCGGCAATCGGAGAAGCGAACAACAATCGCAACGCCATGATAGACGAACTCGCAGTCGCGGCCGCAATGGTCATCACAACGGTGCTGATGCACGGCGTCGGCCTGGCGATTTTGAGCAAATTGTTGCGGCTCGAATCGCGCGAAGAGCGGCGCCTGAATATCCATCCTCTATCGCCGAGCGGCATCGGGTTTACGCTGCTGATCGTTATCGGGCTATTCTTTCTCCATGGTCTCGAAATCTGGGCCTATGCGGCGCTGTTTCTGGTGCTCGGCGCAATCCCGGACCTCTACACGGCGGTCTATTTTTCGACGATAACCTACGGTACCATCGGCTATGACGACGATCCGATCGCTGGTCGCTGGTCGCTGGTTTCGGCAATCGAAGGCATTAACGGCGTGCTGCTGCTCGGATGGTCGACGGCGTTCTTCGTGACCGTCGTCGCGCGTCTCGGGCGAAGCTGATCGCAAGGCGACCTTTTTCGCATCGCCACTGGGCCGCTTCCGTGAATCTGCGTAGTTACAGCGCGGACGGTTCGCCTAACCTTACGCCGTCAACCCGTTCCACATCATTGCCAGGAACACGCCCATGAGATCGATCTTGCTTCACATATACGAGGATCGCGAATTGGCCGTCCGCGTTCAGGTCGCGCTCGACCTCGCCCGCGCGTTCAACGGCCATATAACCTGCCTGCATGCATCGCCATTCGAAGATTATTTGAGCGCCGATCCGCTCATGGCGACGGTCTTGCCGGCCGAGTTTTCGTCGAAGATGCAAAAGCGGCGCGAGGCGCTCAAGAAAACCGTCGAAGATGAACTCCGCAATGAGGATATCCCGTGGAGCTGGATCCATATGGATACGCTGATATCGGAAGCGCTCGTTCGTCATTCGGTGCTTGCCGATGTGATCATTATCAGCCGGGCGATTACCGATATCTACAAGGACGACGCCCGCGCGGTCGCCGGCAAGGTCATTACCAATTCCAAAGCGGCGGTTCTCGCCGTGCCGCCGGAGCTCGAACGGTTCGATGCGAAGGCGCCCGTCGTCGTGGCGTGGAACGGCGCGCCGGAAGTGGGCGTCGCACTACGCCAGGCCTTGCCGCTGTTGAAATGCGCCGAAAGCGTGCACCTTGTTACCA
>CAYQVL010000278.1:0-3247 GCA_964420825.1 uncultured Sphingomonadaceae bacterium | reverse complement strand
CGGCGGCACGCGCGATTTTGGCGCACACGAAGATGCCGACGCCTCGCCGCTCGCCGAAGCGCTGTTCAATTTGGGTGACGTTACCGGCGTGTTTTTCGGCAGCGATTTCGTTTCAGTTACCGCGGGCGAGGGCGTCGACTGGGCCGCGCTCAAGCCCGATGTGCTCGCCGTTCTGCTCGATCATTTCGTCAGCGGCGCGCCGCTGTTCAATCCCGGCAGCGCCGCCGAGATCGCAGTCCCGGCCGAAAGTTTCGACGACGATCCAGAAGACGCCGAGATCGTCGCGCAGATCCGCGAACTTATCGATACGCGGGTTCGCCCGGCGGTGGCGCGCGATGGCGGCGACATTGTCTATCGCGGCTTCCAGCAGGGAAAGGTCTTCCTTCAGATGCAAGGCGCCTGTTCAGGCTGCCCGTCCTCCACGGCGACGCTCAAACAGGGTATCGAGCAGCTTCTCAAACATTATGTGCCCGAGGTGACCGAAGTTCGCGCCGTCTAGGCGATTCAGCCCTGCATGGGCTCGGTCTCCCAGGCCTGTCCAAGGGTTGTTCTTTTCTTCATCCGGCAGCAAAAGAACCGGAGAGGGCTTCGGTACGCTCAACTCCAACGGATTTGAGGACGAGGCTATCACACAGGTCAAAAAAGGACGACTCCATGGGCGAGCCGCTTTCCGACGCCGCACTCGACACGATCTTCCGCACCGCGCGTACCTATAATGGATATCAGGACAAACCCGTTACGCGAGAGCAGATTGAGCAGATCTACGCGCTGCTCAAGATGGGGCCGACATCGGCCAACCAGCAGCCGGCGCGGTTTGTCTGGTGTATGAGCCAGGAGGCGAAGAACACCCTCGCCGATTGTGCGGGCGGCGCCAATCCGCCCAAGATCAAGACTGCGCCCGCAGCCGTCGTCATCGGCATGGACCCCGATTTTCATGAACAGCTTCCCTGGCTGTTTCCGCATGTGGATGCCAAAAGCTGGTTTGAGGGCGATCCCGAAGGCCGCAAGGATCACGCCTTCCGCAACAGTTCGCTCCAGGGCGCGTATTTCATCATAGCCGCGCGCGCGATCGGACTCGATACCGGGCCGATGTCCGGCTTCGATGCCGACAAGGTCAATGCCGCCTTCTTCGAAGGCACGAAGCACAAGGTCAATTTCATTTCGACGCTCGGCTATGGCGATCCCGAAACGATCTTCGACCGCAGCCCCCGACCCGACTTCGAATCCTTCAACCGCGTCATCTGACCGGCGGCCGTTCGCGTGATTCTTGCCATCGACACCGCAACCGAAGCCTGTTCGGTGGCGCTCTTCGACCACGGCAAGCTGGTCGTCCAACGACACGAAATTGTCGGCCGTGGCCATGCCGAGCGGCTGGTCCCGATGATCGCCGAGTTGCCCGACCGCGGGCGCGCCCATGCCCTTCTGGTCGATTGTGGTCCGGGAAGCTTCACGGGTCTGCGCGTTGGACTTGCCGCCGCTCTGGCATTGGGCCTGGGTTGGCACGCCGAGGTGCACGGCTATTCGTCGCTCGCGCTCATGGCGAGACAGGAATTTGCCAAGACCGGCGCACCCGATAGAGTAGCGGTCGCGATATTGGGGGGGCACGGTGAAATGTTCGTTCAGCGATTTTCAGCCGAGCCGTTCGTCGCATTGAGTCAGCTCGCATCGCTCAAACCGGAGGCGGCCGCTGCAGTGATCGAGGAACCGCTGCTGATCGGCAATGGGGCAGCCGAACTGGTTGAGCGATCAGGCCGCGGCGAAGCGCGCGACGCCCTGCCCTGCGCCGCGTATGCGATGGAATTGCCGCCGGCATTCCGCACTCTTCCGGCCGTTCCGCTTTATGGCCGCGCACCCGATGCAAAGCCGCCGAAATGAGTACGACGCCCGACACGCCGCTATCTATTTATGAAGGCGATCGCCGGGATCTCGACGCGGTGATGAAAGTCATGACCGACGCCTTCGACCCCAGTTACGGTGAAGCCTGGTCGCGAACGCAGTGTAGCGGCATCATGATCCAGCCGGGCGTGTGGCTGACCTTGGCAAACTATGACGGCGAACCCGCCGGTTTTACCCTGGCGCGAATGATCGTGGACGAAGCTGAACTATTGTTGATCGGTGTCCGCCCCCAATTCCGCCGTGCCGGAATCGGTACAGCGTTGCTTGATCGCAATTGTCAGGTTGCAGCAACACTTGGGGCGATGCGCGTGCATCTTGAAGTCCGCGAGGGCAATAGCGCGACACAGTTTTACCGGACTCGCGGATTCGAGCCCGTCGGGCGCCGAAAAAACTATTACCGCGGCGCCCAGAGGGAGCAATTCGACGCCATTACACTCGCCTGCGCCCTGAAACCTCCGAATAAGTAATTTGGCGCGCGAAAACCAATATTGCTTTTGTCAATTGCAAGTGTGAGAGATGGCGAAGCCACAACATTATGGCCTCGTTGACTGAGAACAAAACAGGTGTTGCAGAAAATGACCGAAGAATTTGATATGACCGAAACCTTGATAACCCTGACCGCCGATATCGTATCGGCGCATGTCAGCAACAATAGCGTCGCTGTGTCGGACCTTCCGTTGCTTATCCAGAATGTCCACGAAGCACTCAGCGGGCTCGAAACCGATGGCGAACCTGAAGTGGTTCTCGAACCTGCAGTGTCGATACGCGCTTCGGTAAAGCCCGAGTATGTAATTTGCCTCGAAGACGGCGTGAAGCTGAAAATGCTCAAGCGTCATCTCAAGACGCACCATGACATGACGCCCGATCAATATCGCCGGAAGTGGAGCCTGCCGGCGGACTATCCGATGGTTGCGCCCAACTATGCCGAACAGCGACGCAAGCTGGCGAAGAAGATCGGCCTCGGCCGCAAGCCGGGCCAGCGCCCCAAAGCCAAAAAGGCTTAAGGCGAACTCGTGATAGGCCGGATACGGGCGGCGGATGGGAGTCCGCCGCCCGCATCTTTTCAGAGCGCATGATATTCTCTAGACCGGCGCGATGAACCGCAAAATCGATATCGAAGCGCTGTGCGCCGAAAAGGGTCTGAGGATCACCGAACAGCGCCGCGTGATTGCGCGCGTCCTGTCCGATGCGGACGACCATCCCGATGTCGAGATGGTGCACGAACGCGCCAACAAGATCGATCCGGGCATCTCGATCGCCACCGTCTATCGCACCGTGCGCCTGTTCGAAGAGGCGGGGATTCTCGATCGCCACGATTTCGGGGACGGCCGCTCGCGCTATGAAGCCGCGC
>CAYQVL010000277.1:0-3249 GCA_964420825.1 uncultured Sphingomonadaceae bacterium | reverse complement strand
TACGGGACCGCGATCATCCAGGTCCTGGCGACCCCGGTGCTCGGCATCACGCTGAGCACCGAACAGCTCGCCGTTGCGCGGCGGCGCGCCGAAGGAGCCGGCGTCGCCGACAAGGTCCGCTTCGACCTGATCGACTATCGCGATGTCGAAGGGCGTTTCGACCGGATCGTTTCGATCGGCATGTTCGAACATGTCGGCCCGCCCAATTACCATCGGTTTTTCGCCAAATGCCGCGCCTTGCTCGCCGAGGACGGCGTCATGCTGCTCCATAGCATCGGGCGGATGGGCGGGCCGGGCTCGACCGACCGCTTCACCACCAAATACATCTTCCCGGGCGGCTATATTCCGGCGCTCTCCGAGATCGTCGCGGCGAGCGAAAAGGTCCGGCTGATCGCGTCGGACGTCGAGACGCTGCGGCTCCATTACGGGTTGACGATCGATCGCTGGTACGACCGGACGATGGCCGCCAGGGACGCGATCGTCGCGCTGTACGACGAGCGCTTCTACCGGCTCTGGCTGTTCTATCTCGCCGGCGCCGGCTCGGCCTTCCGCTCCGGCGGGCTGTGCAACTATCAGATCCAATATATCCGGCGGCGCGACACGCTCCCGATCATCCGCGATTATATGGCGCGGGAGGAAGCGGCATTGCGTCCGGCAATCGAGCCTATAGCCCGCTAGCCGCAATCCCCGCCGGGCTGATCGCATGCCTCGCCGCGCTCGATCTGGATCGTCGCATGACCGATATGAAATTGCGCCGACAATCGTTTCTGCAGGGCGGTCAGGAAGGCGTCGCCGGGATGGCCGCCCGGCATCACCAAATGCACGGTCAACGCGGTTTCGGTCGTGCTCATATTCCAGATATGAAGATGATGGACTCGCGCCACGCCATCGAGCGTCAGCAGCTGCTTGAGGACATCGTCGCTATCGATATGTTCGGGCACCGCCGCAAGCGACATCCTCACCGCCTCGATCAGCAACCCCCAGGTGCTGATCAGGATGATGAGGCCGATGACCAGGCTGGTCACCGGATCGATCCATGTCGCGCCGGTCCACAGGATCAGCCCGCCGGCGATGACGACGCCGGCCGATACCGCCGCATCGGCCGCCATGTGGAGATAGGCGCCGCGGATATTGATGTCGCCCTTGCGCCCGCTCGCGAAGAGCATAGCCGTCCCCGCGTTGACCGCGATGCCGATGCCCGCGACGATCATCACCGTGCGCCCGGCGACGGGTTCGGGATAGACGAGCCGCTGGCTCGCCTCGAGCGTGATCAGCCCGACCGCGATCATCAGCAGCAACGCGTTGAACAGCGCGGCGAGGATCGACGAACCGCGCAGCCCGAAGGTGAAGCGCTTGCTCGCTGCGCGCTTGGCCAGCGTCGCCCCCGCCCAGGCGATGATCAGCCCGAGCACATCGGAGAGATTGTGTCCGGCATCGGCGATCAGCGCCATCGAGCCCGAGGCGAATCCATAGCCCGCCTCGACGACGACGAACACGCTGTTGAGCGCGATACCGATGGCGAAGGCGCGCCCGTAACCGCCCGGCGCGCGGCCGGGAGCATGATCGTGCCCGTGATGCGAATGCCCCGCTCCCATGGCGGCGACTTAATCTCAAACCCGCACGTGATACTAGGACATTGTGTTTGCTCAGTCAGGTAGCCAAAGAACAAGGGCCGGAGCGTCTCCGCCCCGGCCCTCTATCCATTCGGATTGCGGCCCGAAGGGAGTCTAGTTGGCGCGATCGCCGTGATGGCCCGCGCGCATCGCATGGTGCGCGGCGAGGCGTTCTTCCGGAGTGACAATGCCGTCGCTGTCGGTATCGGCGCGATCGAACATCGCGAGCGCGTGCGCGGTCATTTCGGCGAGCGTGAGCGCGCCATCGCTGTTCGCATCGGCGGCCTCGAACATCATTGCATGGTCCATGCCGCGATGATCGCCGCGGCTGTTCTCGCCTGCCGCGCCGGCGCGATCGTTGTCGGGCGTCGCGGCTCGATCGCCGGTAAGCGACGCCATTTCTTCTCCGGTCAGGCGGGCGCGCATCGAACGCTCCTCGGCAAATTCGGGACGCTCCCCGCCGCGATGCCCGGCGCGGCCTGCGCCATGGTGGGCGTCGGCTTCGGCGCGCGTCACCCGCCCGTCGCCATCGGCATCGGCGGCGGCGAAACGCTCGGCGATTTGGCTCTCGGCCTGCGCGCGCGTCATCGCTTCGCCCATCGCATGGACGGGCTGCGACCGCGAGATGCTCGGAATGGCGAGCACCGATGCGGTAATCGCGAACGCCGCCGCGCCCAAATATATGCCTCTGTCCATGCGACACTCCTGAAAATATCCGCGCGAGACGTCAATGCCCGAACGGGGTCGTTCGGCCTTTTAGCGCTCTCCACCTGTATCGCGGTTTAACATCGGTCAACGATCCGTCGCACGCAGATCACGCCATATCGTAGGTCGCGCGCATATCGGCGAGCGAAGCGGCGATCAGCGCTTCGAGAACCGCCAAGTCGATATCCGCAAGCCGCTTGATATAGAGGCAGGATTTGCCGGTCTTGTGCTTGCCGAGCCGGGTTAGGATCTCGCTGCGGTCCTGGTAGCCGTCCATGATGTAAAGCGAGAGCGCGCTCTTCCTCGGCGAAAAGCCGGTGAGCAGAAAATCGCCCTCGCGGCCGCTTTCATATTTGTAATGATAGTGGCCGAAGCCGACGATCGAGGGTCCCCACATCTTCGGCGTATGCCCCGATAGCCGCTCCATCAGCCCGCAGACGGCCTTCGCATCGTCCCTTTTCCAGTGCGGCTCGACCCTTTCGAGGAAATCGCC
Organism: uncultured Sphingomonadaceae bacterium; assembly: GCA_964420825.1. Taxonomy (GTDB): domain Bacteria; phylum Pseudomonadota; class Alphaproteobacteria; order Sphingomonadales; family Sphingomonadaceae; genus Parasphingopyxis. The sequence goes on along the minus strand of CAYQVL010000277.1, from coordinate 438 downwards.
GACGCTCGCCGACGTTTGCCTGGTCTTGTTCTCGGCCATGGCCTCCTCCCCGCCCAATATTGTTGCACGAAAGCGGCGCACCGCATAGGGCGCGGGCTCGTCCAGCGGAGCCCAGTCATGTCCGATCCTGTCAAACGCCCAGACATAAAACGGGTTGTCCTCGCTTATTCGGGCGGTCTCGACACCAGCGTCATTCTCAAATGGCTGATGGAGACCTACGCCTGCGAGGTCGTCACCTTCACCGCCGATCTCGGCCAGGGCGAGGAACTCGAGCCGGTGCGCGGCAAGGCGCAGGCCGCCGGCGTCAAGGACGAGCATATCTTCATCGACGATCTACGCGAGGAATTCGTCGCCGATTATGTCTTCCCGATGTTCCGCGCCAACGCCGTCTATGAGGGCCAGTATCTGCTCGGCACGGCGATCGCGCGGCCGCTGATC
>CAYQVL010000276.1:0-3250 GCA_964420825.1 uncultured Sphingomonadaceae bacterium | reverse complement strand
GAGTCGCGGACGATCGCCCGTTCGATCGCCACGCTCGCCGCATCGGCGACCCCGGCGCCGCTGTGCGCGCAGGCGGTCGCGGCGAGCAACGGCAGCAGCGCGATTGCGCGAAGGACTCCCGGTTCCCTCACCCCATCGCCCCTAGGATAGCTCCGTAGAGCGTGAACTGAAGCGTGGAGTAGCCGCCGTCGACCAGCCACAGCGCGAAGGGTTTGTGGGCGAACAGGTAGTGGATGCCGAGGCTCGCCGCGACCCAGGCGAGGCCCGCGCCGAGCCCGGCCGCGGTGGCGAACTGAAGGCCCGGATCGCGCCCGAGGAACGTCGCGAACACGAACGCCGCGACTAGCGAGAGCACAAAGCTGCCGCCGAAGATCGCCGCCATGTTGGCGTCCTTCATCTGCTCGTCGCTCAGGCCCTGGAGCGCCTGCCATTTCTTGCCGAACAGCGGCCCGTACCACAGCCCGCCGAGCACGAAGGCGCTGAGCGCCGCCAGGAATACCGCAAGCCAGTTCACGTCCATCATCTATCTCCCCAGTTGCAATTCGCCGCCGTTGCCGGCGGCAGTTTCGAGCGTGTCGATGTGGCCTGCGAGCATCGCCACGTTCCGGTCGAGCACGCCGATGTCGCGGAACGTGCGCGACTGCATGATCGCGCCTTCCATCACCGTCAGGATCAATTCGGCCAGGCTCCGCCGGTCGGTGCCCGGCGGCAGGCGGTCGCCCATGTCGGTCAGGCAGCCCTCGATCGCAGCGGTCCAGTTGGCGAAGTTGGCCGCCAGCAGCTCGCGCACGGCCGGGTCGGGCTCGTGGATCTCGAGCGCTAGGCTGCCGATCGGGCAGCCGTAAGTGAAATCGCTCGCCACCAGATTCGTGCGATAGCCGTTGAGCAGCGCGAAGATGCGCTCGCGCGGATCGTCGATTCCGGTCCAGGCCGGCGCCAGCAGCCACGGCTCGATCCCGTCGCGATAGGCCTCGAGCACGGCGACGAGCAGCTGCTGCTTGCCGGGGAAGAAGTGGTACAGGCTGCCCGAATGGAGCTGGCTGCGGCTGAGGATGTCGGCGATCGAGGTCGACTGGTAGCCCTTGACCCAGAACAGCTCCATCGCGGTGCGGACGATCCTGTCGCGGGTGTCGGCGTTCATCGCGCGCTCCGTCATGACTTGAACGGTCACTCAACTCTTGAACGATCATTCAATCGTTGTCAAGCCTCCCTGCCCCGAACCGCTTGGCGCACCGCGCGTCGCGGCCACTTGCAGTCGGGCGGCAAGGCTGACAGACGCGCCCGCATGTCGCTTCGCGCCGTCATCCGCCTTTGCCCGCTCGTCGCGCTTGCCGCCTGCGACGGGTCCGGCGACGCCCCGGTGCAGGGGCAGCGGATCGCCTCGCCGCGCAGCCAGACCTTGAAGCGTCGAGCTTGGCGATGAAGGGGAAGCGGGACGCCTGCGCGACGAGATTCGGCGGCTCGAGGCCGACGAACTGGGCCTGCCGCCGGGCGACCAGATCGCCCAGCCCAAGGGGCGCGCGACCGAAGGAATGCCGGGAACGCGCAAGATGCGCTATGGCAAGACGCAACGGAAGATGGGGTAGCGCGTCCATTTATCCACATAGTTACTCCCCAAGATCCCCACAGGCTTGCTGTATCGCGCGCGATTCAAATCTCCGGCAAGGAAACCGAGCGCGTCTGGAATGGCCTGCGCAGCCGCAAGCTGCCTTGGCTGACGCCATCGCGGTCGATCCCGCTCGTCTGCGGTCGATGATCGACGGCTCGTCGCGAATCGATGGCGAACTGGACCTGCGATTGGCTCGCTATTTCCATATGTCGGAGGAATTTTTTCCTTCGGCTTCAGGATCAGTACGAGTTGCGTGCGGCCAGGCGCGCTCTGAACGGCGATCTTGATCGCATTGGTCCGCGCGCCGCCTGACGGCTCCGCACACTCCTTGATCTTGTCTCCGCTCCGCCCCATTGGAGGGGGAGCCCCGAGGAGACGATAACGTGCGTGTGATTTTAGCTATTTCGATTGCCGCTCTGACGCTATCCGCCTGCGCGCGGAGCGAGACGCCCGAACAGGCGCGCCTCGCGGCCGAGCGCGCGCAGGCCGAGTTCGACCGTATCGCCGATCAATCGCGCGCGGCGAACGGCGAAGACGAGGATATCGTCGCCGGCATGTCGCCCGGCCAGATCGACACCAGCGGCGGCTCGCGTCTGACGCCGGGCAGCTGGAGCGCGTCCGAAGCCGACGGCGAGCGCATGGCGCGCTTCGGCGAAGACGGGCAGGCGCCGCGCATCACCATCGCCTGCGAGCTGGGCGGCGGGATCAATATCCAGCTTATCGGCATGGTGCCGCAGGGCGGATCCGAAACCGTCTATATCAGCTCGCCCGAAGGCGGCTCGACCTTCACCGCGTCCGAAAGCGTAAGCGGTGCGCAGGCCGCCTACATTTCGGTGCCCGCATCCGATCCGTTCATCGGCCGCGTGATTTCCGGCAACGGGCCGTTTTCGCTGCGCCTCGGCAGCGCCCAGCGGCTGACCTTCCCGGCGAGCGACGAGCTGACCAGCGTCGTCAGCGCCTGCGACCGGCGCGACCGCAGCGCCACCGCTGGTGCAGCCGCCGCCGAAGGTGCAACGCCGCCCGCCGCAACGCCGAGACCGGCACAATGAGTCGCCGCGCAATGCTTCGCGGCGCGGCTGCGATCGGCATAACGCTGGCCGCTCTGGCCGGCTGCACGCCCGCGCCTCCGCCTCCGCCTCCCCCGCCGCCGCCTGCGCCGGCACCGCCGCCTCCCCCGCCGCCGGCTCCCGAGGGCAATTGGCAGGATATTCCGCTGACCCCGGGGACCTGGGTCTATCGCCAGGACGAGCGCGGTTCGGTGGCGCTGTACGGCGAAGCCGATGCCGAGGCGCAATTCGTCGTCCGCTGCAACATCGCCAACCGGCGGATCTTTTTCTCGCGCGCCGGTCAGCTAACGGCCGGCAATGGCGTGATGGCGTTTCAGGCGACGCACGGCCAGACAAGCTATGCCGCGCAAAACGGCGCCGGCGAACCGCGCTATATCGTCGCGGCGACGAGCGCGAACGACGATTATCTCGACAAGATCGCGTTCAGCCGCGGGCGGATCACTGTCGCGGTTACCGGCCAGCGATTGCTCGCCATTCCGAATTGGGCGGAAATGACGCGCGTTTTCGAGGATTGCCGGGGCTGACGACGCGAAGCACGGAACGAGCTATCGGCGAAAGGCGGAGAATCGCCCAA
>CAYQVL010000275.1:0-3254 GCA_964420825.1 uncultured Sphingomonadaceae bacterium | reverse complement strand
GATCGTGTTGCGCATCGCACGGATCGGGTCGAGATGCGCCTTGCTGCCCATCGCGCCGCCGGCGACGAGATCGCTGTGCCCACCGACATATTTGGTCAGGCTGTAGATCGAGATGTCTGCGCCGTGCCTGAGCGGCTGCTGCCAGAGCGGGCCGAGGAACGTATTGTCCATCGCGATCGGCGGGCCGTCTCCGCCGAAAGCAGCATCGCGGGCGTCGCGCACCATCTCGATATCGACGAGCGCGTTGGTCGGATTGGCCGGGCTTTCGAGATAGATGATCGCGACCTTGCCCGCGCCGGTCGCCCGCCCCTTGGCCGCTTCGAGGATCGCATCGACCTCCTCACGATTTGCGCCGGCGGGAAAATCGAGAAAGGTCACGCCGAAGCGGCCGAGAACGCGGTTGATCAAGGTTTCGGTCGCCGCATAGAGTGGCCCCGAATGGACGACGACATCGCCTTGATGGGCATTGGCAAGCAGCACGGTCGCGATCGCCGACATGCCGCTCGAGAACACCAGCGCCTCTTCGGCCTCCTCCCAAACCGACAGGCGGTCTTCGCAGATTTCCTGATTGGGTCCGTTGAAGCGTGAATAGACGAGGCCGTCGGTGCCGCCGGGACGCTTGCCGGTAATTCCTTCAAAATGTCGCTTGCCCGCCGAGGCGCTCTCAAAGGCGAATGTCGAGGTCAGGAAGATCGGCGGCTTCAACGATCCTTCGGAAAGCTTGGGATCATAGCCATGGCCCATCATCAGCGTCGCCGGCTTGAGCTTGCGGTCGCCGATCTTCTCGATCTCGGGTTTGGGTTTGTGGCGCGGCGAGGCGCCGGTCAGATCTGCTTCGGTTTCGTAGGGTTGATTGGGCGTATCGGCCATGACGGAGGTGCCTTCCTTTTATAGCGCTCCCAGGAAGGCGGGAGCCAAATGGACGGACGGGGCCCGGGTTCCTAACCTCCGCAGGAACGCATCTCCCTCAACCGCCCAGAGTCGCGATGATCCATGTTACCAGCACGATCATCGGTATGCCGCAAATATCGAGGAGGAAGCCGGATTTCAACATGCTCGGCAGCGCAATATGGCCACTGGCCCAGGCGATAGCGTTGGGACCGGTGCCCGAAGGCAGCATAAAGCCCCAGCTTGCCGCCAGCGCGGCGGGCATTGCGAGCAGCACGGGATCGGCGCCGGTCGCGAAAATCAGCGCAGCAATCACCGGCATGACGCCGCTCGCGGTGGCGACGTTCGAGGCAAACTCGGTGATCAGCACGACGAGCCCGGTGACCGCGAGCGCGATGACGATGACTGGCACGCGCTGGAGCGGCTCGAGCGCCTCACCAAGCCATGTGCCGAGCCCCGAATCGATGATCCCCGAAGCGAGCGCCAAGCCGCCGCCGAACAGCATGATTACCCCCCATGGCGCGCGATTAGCCTCGGACCATTCGAGGATCGGCCGGCCGCTGCCGTCGGGAATGACGAAAAGCGACAGCCCGCCGATGATCGCGATCGTCCCGTCGTGTATCGTCCCATCGGGAAGCAGTCCCTTGATGAAAGGAAGCGCAACCCAAGCAGCAACAGTCAGCGCGATCACCGGGACCAGCCGTCGTTCGGCGCTCGACCAGGCACCCGGATCGCCGATCGCCTGTTTGGCGTGCTCGCTGTCGAAGGCGAAGCGGCCGACCCTCTGAACGCGAATCAGGATCGCAAGGCACAGCGGAATGCCGATAAGAACGACCGGAGTGCCGTACACAGCCCAGGTCAGGAAATCGATCTGCGTGCCGAGCGTACGGTTGATCAGCCCCGCCGCGATCGCGTTGGTCGGCGAGCCGACAAGCGTGCCGAGCCCGCCGATCGAGGCGGCGAAGGCGATGCCCATGAGCAGCGCGCCGCAAAAACCCTCGGTTTCGCCCTCCTTCATACCCCCGGCGGCGAGTACGGCGATCGCGATCGGCACCATGATAAGCGTCGTCGAGGTGTTTGAAACGATCATCGAGAGGAGCGCGGTCGCCGCCATGAAGGCGAAGAGCAATCCCCACGCCGTCTTGCCCGCGCGGCCGATAATCGCAAGCGCGAGGCGGCGATGGAGTCCGGTGCGCTCGATCGCCAGCGCGATAAACGCGCCGCCGAGTATGAGAAACAATATCGGCGAGTAATAGGCGCTCGCCGCCGCGTTTACGTCCATCACGCCGAAAAAAGGCAGGAACAGAAAGGGCAGTAGAGCCGTCGCGGTCAGCGGCAGCGCCTCGGTCATCCACCAGCACGCCATCAGTGCGACGAGCGCCGCCACGCGCCAGGCTTCGATCGGCATGTTCTGGGGTGCGGAGATGAGCAGAAGCAGGGTGAACAGCGCGATGCCGCCCCACAAACCTGCGCGTTTCGCCGTCATGTCGATCCCCTCATCGGCACGGCCTTAGCCTTATCGTCGCACCGGCGAAAGCCGCGAGCGGCTAAAGCGCGATCAGCGAAATCTGCCGTCCGTAATCGGGCTCGTCGCGATGTGTCGCGCGGCGATAGCTGAAAAAGCGATCTTCATTGGCGTAGGTGTCGAGACCGAGTCTCTCGACGTTCTCGACACCGGCAAATACGAGCCAAGCGCCGACATAGGCTTCGAGATCGAAATAATGGTGACCCGGCGCGCCCGAGCGGAAGAAGCTCTCGTTCTCGGGGTCGATCTCCTCGAAGCGCTTGCGGAAGCCGTCATCGACCTCATAGGAGCCGCGGCCAATGCACGGGCCGATCGCCGCGACGATCCGACTGCGCTCGGCGCCAAGGCTTTCCATCTTCTCGACCACCGAACGTACAATGCCGGTCATCGCGCCCTTCCAGCCGGCATGCGCCGCCCCGATCACCCCGGCGTCGCGATCGGCGAGCAGGATCGGCACGCAGTCTGCCGTCAGGATGCCGAGCGCGAGGCCCGGCTGATCGGTCGCCATCGCATCGGCCTGCGGACGGGCGGCATCGGGTGAGGCCTTCATGACGATCACGGCATCGGCCGAATGAACCTGATGAAGCGTCACAAGCTTGGCGTTTTTGGTCACCGACTCGAGTGCGCGTCGGCGATTGGTTTCGATATCCGCAGCGACATCGTCGGTGCCCAGACCGACATTGAGGCTCTCATAGATACCCGTCGATACGCCGCCCGTCCGGCCCAAAAATCCGTGGAATATACCATCGAGCGCGGTGGCGCGAACAAGATCGGTTTTTGTCGTCATGGGTTCCAAACGCTGGTGGATAGTTCGCCTAAATAGCGACCCCATCTCATGTTG
>CAYQVL010000274.1:0-3262 GCA_964420825.1 uncultured Sphingomonadaceae bacterium | reverse complement strand
CGCGCGCGCGCGGCGAACGCTTCGCCGTCGTCGATCAGCCGGCCACGCGGATCGGGCAGATTGATGGCGACGACCGATGCCGTCAGCCCGATGATGACGAGAACAACCATCATCTCGACGAGCGAAAAGCCGCCTTCACGCGCTCTCGGTGCTTGCGGCGCGGCCAAACCCATGGCCTATTCCCAATTGCCGATATCGGCATTCTCGTCTTCGCCGCCGGGCCGGCCATCGGCGCCGAGCGTGAAGATGTCGAACGCGCCGCCGCTGCGTGTACCGGGGGCGGCATATTGGTAGGGATTGCCCCAGGGGTCGTTGGGCAGCCGCCGGATATAGCCGCCACGGCGGTAACGCTGCGGCTGCGCCAGCCCGGCGGGCGGGGTGACCAGCGCCTGAAGCCCCTGCTGCGCCTGCGGATAGCTGATATTGTCGAGCCGATATTGTTCGAGCGCCGATTCGAGCGTTGCGATGTCGGCCTGGACCTTGGTCGCATTGCCCCGATCGACGGCGGGCAGAACGTTGATCACGACGATCGTCGCGAGCAGACCGATGATCACAAGCACGACCATCAATTCGACAAGCGAGAAACCGCCTTCTCCGCCGGCCACCCGATCGTCGTTCCGGTTTGCGCCGGGGCGACCCAAATGAATCCGGTTACGCAATAACATGGCCTATGCTCCGGCAAGTGTGTTGAGCTGCAGGATCGGCAGCAGAATAGCGAGAATGATCAGCGTGACTACCGCCCCCATGACGATGATGATCGCGGGTTCGAGCAGCGAGAGCGCGCTCGAGGTGAAGGCGTCGAATTCGCGTTCGAGATATTCGGCGGCGCGTTCGAGCATGGTATCGAGCTGCCCCGCGCTCTCGCCGCTGCTCGCCATATAGACGAGCAAGGGCGGGAAGAGCGCGGTGCGGCGCAGCGCCGCCGACAGGCTGCCGCCCCGGCGGACAGCCTCGGCGATGTCTGCGGAAGCGGCGCGCAGGGCGGCGTTGTTGACGGTGTTGGCGGTCAACATCAGCCCCTCGAGCAGCGGCAAGCGGCTCGCCACCATCGTCGAGAGCGTCCGCGCCATCCGTGCCGCATGAAGATCGCGGATCAGCCGCCCGATCAACGGCCAGCGCAGCAGCCAGCCATCGAAGCGCAGCTTGAACGCCGGGTCCCTGAGACCGCGCCAGAGCGCCGCGCCCAGCGCAATGGCTCCGATCAGCAGCGCCCACCACCAGCTCGCAAGGAAATCGGACAACCCGATGATGATCCGGGTCAATAACGGCAATTGCTGGCCGACGCTGTCGAACTGTTCGACGACCTGCGGGACGACGAAGATCATCAGCGCGATGACGACGACGATAGCGACGACCGTGAGCATGATCGGATAGGCGAGCGCGGAAACCACCTTGCCGCGCACTTCGGCCTGACGCTCCTGAAGGTCGGCAAGCCGGGTGAGTATCTCGGGCAATGTTCCCGAGCTTTCGCCGGCCGCGATCATCGCGCGGTAGAGCGCCGGGAAGCTCGGCTTTTCGCGCTCCATCGCGCGCGACAGCGAGCGGCCCTCGACAACCCCGGCATGGACCGAATCGAGGATCCCGCGCAGCACCGGCTGCTCGGCCTGGCGCGCGATCGTCCGCAGCGATTCCTCGAGCGGGCTGACCGTGATCAGCGTCGCGAGCTGGCGGGTGAACAGGGTCAGTTGTTTGCCGCTCAGCTTCTTGCGCAAGGCGAACTGTCGTCGGAGCAGCGGCGTGCCCACTCGCCCGCCCGCCGCGGCTTGCGGCGCGGCCCCGCCCGGCTCGATTCGCACGACATAGAATCGGCGCGCATCGAGCCGCGCGCGCGCATCCTCGATCGTCGCGCCGCTCACCGACCCGCGGCGTTCGCGGCCCGAGGTGTCGAGCGCCAGATAGTCGAAGCTAGCCATCGGCCGGTTCGGGATCCTCCGACCGCGAGACGCGCACGGCTTCTTCGGCGGTTGTTACTCCCCGGAGAACGAGCGCGCGCGCTGCCGATCCAAGATTGGGCGCACGCAAGAAAGCATGGCGCGCAATTTGCGATTCGTCGCCGCCGGCATTGATCATCCGGCGAACATGATCGTCGATGCGGATCGCCTCGAACACGCCGATTCGGCCCTTATATCCGGTGTGGCTGCATTCGTCGCAGCCGCGCGCTTCGTATATGACCGCACCGCGTTCGACGCCAAGCAACGCCGCGACGGCATCGGTCGCCTGAACCGATTCGCGGCAGGCTTCGCAGAGCCGCCGGACGAGCCGCTGGGCGATCACAGCGCGCAAGGTCGAAGCGAGCAGGAATGGCTCGATCTTCATGTCGCGCATCCGCGTGATTGCGCCGACGGCATCGTTGGTGTGGACCGTCGAAAGAACGAGGTGCCCGGTGAGCGAGGCCTGGACGGCGATGTCGGCGGTCTCGCGGTCGCGAATCTCGCCGACCATCACGGTATCGGGATCCTGCCGCAAAATCGCTCGAAGCCCGGTCGCGAAATCGAGCCCGACCTTGGGATTGACCTGCGTCTGCCCGACGCCGTCGATTTCATATTCGACCGGATCCTCGACGGTGAGGATGTTGCGCGTCGAATCGTTGAGCAATTGCAGCCCGGCATAGAGCGTCGTCGTTTTGCCCGACCCCGTCGGCCCGGTGACCAGAATGATGCCGTTGGGCTCGCGCAGCGCGGAACGGAAGCTTTTGTCGATCACTTCGGGCATGCCGAGCTGCTCGAGGCCGATCCCGGCATTGTCCTTGTCGAGGATGCGCAGCACGACGCGCTCGCCCGCGCGGCTCGGCAATGTCGATACGCGCACGTCGAGCTTCTTACCGCCCAGCGTCAGCGCGATGCGGCCATCCTGCGGAATGCGGCGCTCGGCGATGTCGAGCCGCGCCATGACCTTGATCCGGCTGACGATCACCGGCGCGACATGCGGCGGCATCCGCAGCGTCTCGTGGAGCACGCCGTCGATCCGCATGCGGATGACGAGACCGCTCTCATAGGGCTCGATATGGATGTCCGAGACGCCCTGGCGCGCGGCATCGGCGATGATGCCGTTGATCAGGCGGATCGCCGGAGCATCGTCGGCGCTGTCGAGCAGGTCTTCGGCGGTGGGGATATTGGTGGCGAGCAGATCGAGATTGTCGCCCATACCGAGCCCGCTCGCGGCGTCGGCGGCCGCCTGCCCATCCATCGCATAGCGCTCGGACAGAATAACGTCGAAGCGCTCGGGCGGCACGAAATCGACATCGAAGGGCCAGTTCAAAAAG
>CAYQVL010000273.1:0-3291 GCA_964420825.1 uncultured Sphingomonadaceae bacterium | reverse complement strand
CCGTCGCAATCGGGCTTTACCCTGCTCGAAGTTCTCGTCGCGCTCGCGGTGTTCAGCGTCGCCGCGCTGGCGCTACTCAATCTCGAAACGGTGACGCTGAGCAGTACCGTCGCGTTGCAGGACCGCACCGTCGGCCAGATTGTCGCGCGCAACATCGCTGTCGAGGCGCTTTCGGCGCCGACCCCGCCACCGCAGGGTGCGGAAAGCGGCGAGGAGGTCAACGCCGGCCGGCAATGGTCATGGACGCGGCAAACCGGCGAATCGCCCGAGGCGCGCATCCTCCAGATCGATATCGCGGTGCGCAACGACAGCGGCGATGAGGTCGCGGCGCTGACCGTCTTCCGCTTCGCGCCGCTATGATGCGCCTCCGGTCCGAAAGCGGCTTCACGCTGGTCGAGTTGAGCGTCGCTCTGTTTATCTTCGGCCTTATCTCAGCCGCGGGCGTCGCGCTGATGCGCTTCAGCGTCGATTCGCAGATCGCATCGCGCGAAGCGCTCGGCGAAATGGCGGCCATCCGCCGGATGAGCGCTTCGCTCTCCAGCGATCTCGGCCAGGCCGCGCCGCGCGCGACGCGCGACGAAGCCGGCGCGCCGCAGAACGCCTTTTTCGGCGGCAGCGGCGCCGATGGAGATATGCTGCTCGGCTTCGTCCGTCGCGGATGGAGCAATTATGACGGGGCGCCGCGATCGTCGCTGCAAAAGGTCGAATACCGGCTCGTCGGCGACCGGCTCGAACGGCGCGCCTATCCCTATGTCGACGGAGCCGCCCCCTTCGAACCGGCGGTGCTGATCTCCGGCGTCGAGGCTGTCAGGCTCCGGTATCGCTTTGGCGCGGAATGGCGCGACCGCTGGGATCCCACCCGCGCCGATTCTATTCCCGCCGCAGTCGAACTTGTCCTCGATATCGAGGGGCTGGGGCCGGTGCGCCAGCTGTACCTCGCGGGATATGGCCTGTGATGCGCGTCGCCCAGCGCGAAACGGGAGCGGCGCTGCTCGCCGTGCTGCTGCTCGTAGCCGTGATGTCGGCGCTTGCCGTGGCGTCGCTCGAACGGCTTCAGCTCGCGACGCGTCTGGCCGGCAACATCGCCGCTCTCGACCAGGCACGGGCTTTCGCGACCGCGGCCGAAGCGCTCGCGGTCGTGCGGATCAACGACCTGATCGCGCAAAACCCGGAGAAGACGACGCTGGCGGGCGGCTGGCAGGGTGAGCGGCGGACCTTGCCGCTGCCCGATGGCGGCGTCGCCTTCGCGCAGGTCTGGGATGGCGGCAACTGCTTCAATCTCAACAGCGTTGCCGAGGGTAGCGACCCTCGCGCGCTACGCACGCGCTATCTCGGCGTCGAGCAGTTCGTGGCGCTGATGGCGGTGCTCGACATCCCCGAGGGCGATGCGCGCAGCATTGGCGGCGCGCTCGCCGACTGGATCGACGCCGATACGCAGCCCGCGCGCGCCGGTGCCGAAGACGCCGCTTATGGCGATGGCGAGCGGCCCTATCGCACCGCCAACACGATGCTCGCCGAGGTTAGCGAGCTGCGCTCCGTGGCCGGGATGACTCCCGAATATTACGAGATCCTTCGGCCTTGGCTGTGTGCGCTGCCGACGACGCAGCTTTCGCCGATCAACGTCAATACCTTGATCCCCCAACAAGCGCCGCTGCTGGCGATGTTCTCGCCGGGGCGGCTGAGTCTCGACCAGGCGGCGGCGATCATCGCAGCGCGGCCCGCGACGGGCTGGAACAGCGGCTCCGACTTCTGGAGCGTGCCTGCACTGGTTGCGGTCGACGCAGCGCCCGAAATTATGCAGCAGGTTGAAATCCGTACGCGCTGGTTTCGCCTCGACCTCGAGATCGTGTACGCCACCGCCGAATTGCGCCAGAGCGCGCTGATCGATGGCGGCATCGCCCCCGGGCGCGTCGTCGCCAGGCAATGGGGAGGAAGCGAGTGAGCGGCGATCGGTTTCTGCTGATCTTTGCAGGAGAGCCCATGGGCTGGCTGCGGCTCGCCGACGATCGCGTCGTCGCGCGCGGTGACTATATAGAAGCTATGCCGCCGCTCGAAGCCGACGAGAGCGATCTTGAACCCGCAGAACGCGTCGTGCTTGTCGTACCGGGCAGCGCGGTTGCTATCCACTGGATCGATCTGCCCGGCGATCTCGCGCCGGCCCAGGCACGCGGCGCGGCGCGGCTGATGGCGTCGGAAGTCAGCGCCGAACCGGTCGACAAGCTCCATGTCGCGATCGGGCCGCGTTTCGGCGACGAGGCCGAGCGCTGCATGGCGCTGACCGGCGCCCCGCGGATGGAACAATGGCTAGCGGGGATGCAGGCGATCGGCTTCGATCCCGACCATGTGCTTCCCGAGTCGCTGCTGATTGCGCCGCCCGACGACGGCGTCCGGCTTTTCAAACGCGGCGGTCTCGACAATGTCCGCGGCATAAGGCGCGCTTTTGCAGCCGAGTCGGAACTGACCGCTTTGCTCGTCGGCGAAGAGCCGATCGCAACGCTCGACGCCGATGCCTTCGAAGCGGGGCTCGCGGCTGCGATAGCCGCCGCGCCCGTCGATCTGCGTCAGGGCGCCTTCGCCAAGCGCCGTCGCTGGGCGATCGACTGGCTGTTGATCCGGCGGCTGGCGATGATCGCGGCGGGGATATTGCTCGTGACATTGCTCATCCAGTTCGTGTTGATCATGCGCTACAGCTACGCTGCCGATGCGCTCGAACGCGAGGCGCAAGCGCGCGCGCGCGACGCAATCCCGGGCAATGTCGAGATCGTCGACCCGGCGTTGCAATTGCGCGAGCAGCTTGAAATGCTCGGCGGCGGGGCGGGCTATGGCGAGATTGCGGGCGCGATCTTCGCCGCGGTGCGCGAGACTCCCGAAGCCGAACTCCAGTCACTGGTCTATGCCGACAATGGCGCACAGATCACGGTCGCACTGCCGGGCATGGTCGAGACCGACGCTTTTCAGCAGCGGCTTGCGCAAAGCGGGCTGATCGTCGAGGCCGGGGCAATGCGCGACGGCGGCGGGCGGCGGATCGCCGATTATGTCGTGAGGGCGCCATGATCGTTCGCGCGAGACTGTGGTGGAGTACATTGACGCTGCGCGAGAAGCGGTTGCTGCTCACCGCGGGCGGGCTCGCGGCCGTCGTTCTCGTCTGGCTCCTGATCGTTCGCCCGGTCGATATTGCGCTCGATTCGGCCAAGGCGCGGCACGATCGCGCCGTGATTGCGCTCGCGCAGATCGAGGGACGGCTTGAGCAGATCGAGGCGGCGCGCGCGCGACCGCGTCCGCAGCCGAGCG
>CAYQVL010000272.1:0-3294 GCA_964420825.1 uncultured Sphingomonadaceae bacterium | reverse complement strand
GTTCGCGCGTGCCGTAGCGGTGGAGCACCTCCATATTGCCGGTGTCGGGCGCCGAGCAGTTGAAGCATTCGGACGCCAGGCCGACCCGGCCCATTTCCTCGGCGCACAGCGCATATTCAAGGTTGGTGAGCTGCTCGCCCTCGAACTCGAAGCTGTCGTCGACATGCTGCTGGCCCGAATGCGGCGGCATGAAGAAATTCCATAGCCCCGCGGCCCTTGCCATTGTCTTCAGCTCTTCGAGCACCTCGCTCGTGCCCCAGCGATTTTCGGGCGGGAATTCGGCGGCATAATCGGCGACGCGCGGGCGAACATCTTTGTCGATAAAGGCCTTAACCTTGTCGCGATAATAGGTTTCGCGACCGGTGAGGGTGAAATCCATGGTCAGTCTCCTTTGGGTTGCATAGTGTCAGTGTTCGGCTGTGACGGATAGCCCTTGCATGCGCGCAATGCGGGCTGTGTGATCGGCTTCCTCGATCGGAAAGCATGAAATAATCGCCGCCGCGCCGAGCCCTACCAGAACGACCAGAACGACATAGACGATCGCCAAATTCTGCAGGACAATCTGCGGAACCTCGCCGGGGACAGCCGGTTCTGGAAAGGCGACGAGCGCGAGGATGGCGCCCGAAATGAACACGCCGGCGCCCGACACGCATTTCTGCACGAAGAACTGGCCGGCGAAGAACAGCCCTTCGGACCGGCGACCGGATTTTTCGGCATCGTCCTCGATTACGTCGGTCAACATCGATGTTTTCAAGATCAGCGCCGCGACATGCGACCCCGTTCCAATGCCGATGAAGACGAGAATCGCGGGTAGCAGCATCGGATCGCCATTGGCCGGAAACAGAGCGAAGAGGCGCCCGAGATAGGGGATAGGCGTAAACAGGACCCCGCCGAGCAGGAATATGACGGCGGCCCGGCGTTTGCCTATCCGGCGCGAGAGCATGGCCGAGCCCAAAACGGCGCCAGCGATGCCGAACAGCAACGCGATGACGTACCAGGCCAATGCGCCGGTCCCCAGTTCCCAAAAATAGGTGATGAAATAGGTCAGCAATGCAAAGGAAACGCCTTGTGCGACATAGGCCAGAAAGCCGCCGAGCATGAGGATAAGGAACGCGCGGTTGCCGAAGGACCGGCCAATAGCGCGAAACGTCTGTGCGATCGTTTTGCGCTGGATGACGGTCTTGGGCAAATATTTGATCTCGCTGTGCGTGCCGAGCGCCGAAATCAGGATCACGCTTGTCATCAGTACTGAAGCGATGATCGCATATTCGCTATATCCCGCTGGGTTGAGCTGTCCGTTGGGATATTCGGGCGTCGGCGCGAGCAGGACGCCGAAGGTGAAAAGCAGCATCGTCGCGCCCCCGAGCCAGCCAAAGAAGAATCGCAACCCGAAAATACGCGTCCGCTCATGATAGTCGCTCGTCAGTTCTGGGCCGAGCGCGGCCATCGGCACTTCGAAGCACGACATGGTTGCGCGGACGAGAAAGGCGATACCGAGAATGTAGAAGAACATCTCGCTGTCGGTTCCCGAGGGCGGGTTCCACAACAGCAGGAAGAACAGGCCGGCGGGCACGGCGGAAAAATAGAGGAAGGGGTGGCGGCGTCCCCAGCGCGATTGGAGGTGATCCGAAAAATGGCCGACGAGCGGATCGACAAAGGCGTCGAGGACGAGCGCGATGAGCACCGCCGTTCCAACGATCGCCGCAGGCACGCCGATCACCTGATTGTAATAGAGCAGCAGCAGCAGCGAGAAGCCGTTGTCCTTGATGCCGAAGGCGATGGCGCCGAACCCGAAAGCGAATTTGACGCGGCCCGGCACGCGCCGGGGTATCGGGACGCTCCCTGCCAGCGGCACGGTGGGCGTTGTGTCGGTCATGCGCGCGGCGGAACCCCCGGTTCGACGATCGCGGCGACCTCCGCCTCGTCGGCGAGCAGCCGGACGCGCTCGTCATGCTCGTCCTTGCCGAAAGGGAATCGCGTATAGAGCCAGGCATTGACGCAGCAGAGCAGGACAATTGCGCAGGCATAGGTGAGCGCAAGCCGGTCGAGCGTCTGCCCGGCGACCTGACCGGGAACCGCGCCTTCGGGAAATTCGGCGAGATAGAGGATGATCCCGGTAGCGAAGATACCGATGCCCGAAGTGCATTTCTGCATGAAGAAGGCGCCGGCGAAAAACAGCCCTTCGGACCGGCGGCCGGTGCGGCTTTGCGATTCCTCGACAACGTCGGCCATCATCGACGCGCCGATGATCATTGCGGCGACCGAACAGGCGGTGGCGAGGATCACGAAAGCCATCAGCAGCGGCAGCATCAGCGGGCTGTCGTTGGCCGGAAAGACGTCGGCGACGCGCAGCCAGTAGGGCGTGCTGGCGAGGATCGCATAGCCGATCACACCGCGCATCGCGCCGCCCGGCTTGCCGTAGCGCTGCGAGAGCCGCTGAGCGATGGCGTAGGCGATGAACACGCCGACCATCAGCGCAAGCGAGAAATAGAGAAAGAAGCGCGGCGGAAAGCCCCAGATATAGCCGTAGAGATAGCTGGTCAGCGCAAAGGCGATTCCCTGCAGCGTGTATGCGAAAAAGCCGATCGCCATCAAAACGGCGAAACCCCGGTTCTTCATCGTCGCCGCCATCGCGCGAAGCATGCCCGATAACGATACGGCGACGCGCGGCTCTTGGGGCAAGGCGGCGATGCGCTTGTGTGTGCTGAGCGCCGAAATCAGGATTGCAAAGACCATCGCGACGGCGCCGACCAGCGCATAGGTCTCATAGCCGTCCTTGTTCAACAGCCCGACCGGATAGTCCTCGCTCGGCGTCAACAGGACGACATAGGCCAGCGCGAGCATCGTCAGCCACGGCTGCTCGCTCGCGAACAGCAACACCAGAAGAAATCCGATCGCGATGAGCTGCACCGCCGCACGCAATGCCCCCACCACCAGGTCCGCACCGAGCCCCAGCCGCTGCTTCCACGACAGCCCCAACGCCACCACGATCAACAGCAGCGAGCCCACCAAGCGCACCCAGGGGATCTCGACGTAGCTCACTCTGTCCTCCCCATTCGGCCGTCGCGAAGACGGTAGCAGGCTCCGCCTAACGCCCGCGCCTGCGCCTGAACGTGGAGCACCGCCACCACCGACACGCCCATCCGGGCAAGCTCGAGGATCCGCGCGAGCACCTCCTGCGTGGACGCAGGATCGAGCGCCGACGTCGGCTCGTCCAGAAGGAGCACGTCCGGCTCGTTGGCCAGGGCCCGCGCGAGGGCCACGCGCTGACGCTCCCCTCCGCTCAGCTCTCGC
>CAYQVL010000271.1:0-3297 GCA_964420825.1 uncultured Sphingomonadaceae bacterium | reverse complement strand
TATCCTTGTATTCCTGCGCATGAAGGGATCCAATCCGTCGGGAGAGTCTTGTTGAAAAGGCGCGAATGGGGCTCTGCGAATCCGCCGGTACGGCGAGCGTTCAAGCGGCCTTCCTTTCGGGCAGCGCCCCGGCCAGGCTCTTGGGTCCGGCGCCGACGATATCGACATCGATCAGCGAGCCGATGGAGGCATCGGTTTCGACATGGACCGATTGCAGCCACGGCGATTTACCGACGCGCTGGCCCGGCTTCTTGCCGTCGCGCTCGAGCAGCAGCGTCGTGCGCCGTCCCACTGTGGTGCGGTTGAACGCGATCTGCTGGTCGTTTAGCAGCTTTTGCAGACGTTGCAGCCGTTGGTCGGCAATTTCGGGCGCAACAAAATCGTCGTCCATAGCTGCAGCCGGCGTCCCCGGCCGCGCGCTGTATTTGAACGAATAGGCTTGCGCGTAGTTAATCGCGCGAACGACATCGAGCGTCGCTTCGAAGTCCGCATCGGTTTCACCGGGAAAGCCGACGATGAAATCGCCCGATATCGCAATGTCCGGCCGCGCCTCGCGGACGCGTTCGATAATCCGAAAATAGCTCCCGACACTGTGGCTGCGGTTCATCGCCTTGAGGATCGTGTCGCTTCCCGACTGCACGGGCAAATGCAGATAAGGCATCAACGTATCGATCTCGCCATGCGCGGTGATCAGCCCGTCGCGCATATCCTTGGGGTGGCTCGTCGTGTAGCGGATGCGGGCGAGGCCCTCGATCGCGTCGAGCGCGCGGATCAGGCCGTCGAGCCCCTGTTTGCGTCCGCGCTCATCTTCGGCCTCCCAGGCATTGACGTTCTGGCCGAGCAAGGTGATTTCTTTTGCTCCGGCGTCGACGAGCGCCTTGGCCTCATCAACGACCGCACGCCATGGCCGCGAGACTTCGGCGCCGCGCGTATAGGGAACCACGCAATAGGTGCAGAATTTGTCGCAGCCCTCCTGCACTGTGAGGAACGCGCTCGGCGCCTGTTGGGCGCGCTTGGGCAGGCTTCCGAATTTGGACGCAGCCGGCATGTCGGTATCGAGCGCATTCTCGCCGCGCGCTGCCTTGGCGACGAGTTCGGGAAGGTTGTGATAGGCCTGCGGTCCGACGACGATATCGACCTCTTTCGCACGGCGCGGGATTTCCGCGCCCTCGGCTTGCGCCACGCAGCCAGCGACCGCGATCATCGGCGAGCTGCCATCGTCGCGGCGTAGCCTTCCGATATCCGAATAAACCTTTTCGGCGGCTTTTTCGCGAATATGACAGGTATTGAGGATGACGAGATCGGCGGTGTCCGCGCTTTCCGCCATCATCATGCCCTGGGCATCGAGCAGCTCGGCCATCCGCTCGCCGTCATAGACGTTCATCTGGCAGCCAAAACTCTTGACGTGATAGCTTTTCGGGAGCGTTCGACTCATGCGCGGGGCCTATAGGACAGCTTGCCCGCCAAGAGAAGCGGCGAGCGCGCGGCGGATCTGTTCGCGCGCGGTTGCCGCAATCTCCTTGCGGCCGTTGCACTGGGCGGGATCGAAGGGCGTGAGGAAAACGATTCGCACCGGTATCGCGCGGCGGCGGCACAGGGTCCGCCAGGCATTGTGGAGCACGCTTTCGTCCCCGACCCAGGCGGTCTCCGAGCCCTGACCGTAGAAATCGATCAGCACGGGCTGGACGCGGATGCCGGGCAGCGGCGCTGTCAGCACTTCGAACAGTGATGGCTTGAATGCCAGGAGCGTCGCGCCATCGGTGGTCGTTCCCTCGGGGAATATCGTAATCGGTTGATGACCTTCGAGCGCCTCCCGTAGCGTCAGGATTTGGCTGGCGACGCTGAAACGGTTGCCGCGTGCCACAAACACCGTTTTGTTGATCCTGGCGAGCCAGCCGATGACCGGCCAGTCGGCAATGCCGTCATGGGCGACAAAGGCCGCCCGCGTCGCGCCACCCAATATCGGGATATCGAGCCAGCTCAGGTGATTGGCGACATAGAAGACATGGTCCTTGAGCCGATTGCCTTCGATGGTCACGCGAACATTGCAGATCCAGGCGATCCCCCAAAGAAAGCGCGGGGGCCAAGGCGAAGGGCGCCTGGCGAGTTTCCAGCCATAATGGCCAATCAGACATAGACCGAGCAACACCAGCATCGCGACAAGCCGCATCGCGAAACGGACCGGGCCGAAAAAGCCGATGGGCGGATAAGTTTCCGGACCCGCTGCGTTCATGCGGGCGTGTCTTCGACCTCTTGGCCGAGCGCGTCCGCGATTGCCGCTTCGCACAGGGCGGCGATGTCGCGGCGATGGCTGTCGGCATGTGGAACGATTGGTTCGAGCATATGGATGGTGACATTCTGTAACCCCGGTCGGTTCATCACCGCTTTGGCGTGGCGCGCGGCATGCGATCCGCGCCGCCAGATGAGCGCCTCGCTATTCTCGCCATAATCGATTGCGATCGGCTGAACGACGACATCGCCCTCAGGCGGCACGACCGCACCGAATAACGCAGGGCGAAAACGGATCATCTGGCCCTCGTTGAGTCGGCCCTCGGGAAAGAAGGCCACCGACTTCCCATCGGCGAGTGCGTCGCGGATATGCTGTGCCTGCTTTGCCGCGTCGCGCCGGTCGCTGTTCGAGATGTAGATCGTCCCCACCATCGTCGCGAGATGCCCGGCAGCGGGCCAGTTGCGTACACTCTCCTTGGACACGAAAGACGCGCCGGTGATCCCGCCGATCAACAATATGTCTTTCCAGCTCTGGTGATTGGCGGCGTAGAGTACAACGCCTTTCGCCGGCGTGCCGACGATCGTGGCGCGCATGCCGACTGCGCGAGCACACCAGCCGAGAAAGCGTTGCGGCCATGGAGATTGAATGTGGAACAACCGCCACAGCAAATGCAGCGGCACGCAGAAGAGAACCAGTCCGATCAGCCAGAGCGTGCGGAAGGCGAACCTCAACGCCGGTGCCTATTTGTCGCGATCACGCGAAACGCCGTAGAGTTCCATGCGGTGGTCGACGAGCTTGTAGCCAAGCCGGTCGGCGATCTGGCGTTGCAGATCTTCGAGTTCCTGATCGACGAATTCGATGACCTTGCCGGTCTCGACATCGATCAGATGATCGTGGTGATCCTCGGCCGCCGCTTCATAGCGTGCGCGGCCGTCTCCGAAATCGTGACGTTCGAGAATGCCCGCCTCTTCAAATAGGCGCACTGTACGATAGACCGTGGCGATCGATATACCGCTGTCGATCGACGACGCACGTTCATGAAGCGCCTCGACGTCGGGATGATCTTC
>CAYQVL010000270.1:0-3304 GCA_964420825.1 uncultured Sphingomonadaceae bacterium | reverse complement strand
CTCGACTTCGGCGCCGAAATCGGCGTGACCCGGCGTATCGACGATGTTGATGTGGGTGCCCCGCCACTCGACCGAGGTGCATTTGGCGAGAATCGTGATCCCGCGCTCCTTCTCGAGCTCGTTCGAATCCATCGCGCGCTCTTCGACGCGCTCATTGTCGCGAAAGGTGCCAGACTGGCGGAAAAGCTGGTCGACGAGCGTGGTCTTGCCGTGATCGACATGGGCGATGATGGCGACATTGCGTAGCCCGCGCGGTTCGGTGGCGGTCATAAACGGTCCTTGGGGAGGCGGTGTTGGGGCGCTATACAGGCATTTGTGCAGCGCAACAAGGCGCGGTGAACGATAGTCTTGGCCTTGCCAAAACCGTAACTTTAGGCAAGCCGCTCGTAATGTCCCGTCTCGCCGCCTTCATCCTGCCCGATCGCTTTATCGCGGTGTTGCTCGTGACCGTCGCGCTCGCCGCCTTGCTGCCGGTGCGCGGCGAAGCGCTGGCGCTACTTGGCCATGTATCGACCGCGACGATCGTCGCCCTGTTCTTCGTTCACGGCGCGCGACTAGGCCGCGACGCGGTGCTTGGCGGCTTCACGCGACTGCGACTCCACGGCGCGGTGCTCGCGATGACCTTTGTCGCCTTCCCGATCGCCGGTTTTTTGATCGCCTGGCTGTTCGCCCCGGTCATCGGCGCGACGCTGACGCCGGGGCTGCTGTTCCTCTGCGCCTTGCCTTCAACCGTCGCCTCGTCGATCGCAGCGGTATCGATGGCGCGCGGTCACGTCGCGGCGTCGGTGGTTGCGGCGGCGCTCTCCAACATGGCGGGCGTCGTGCTGACCCCGCTGATCTTCGCGCTGCTGGTCTCAGCCGCGGGCGCGCCGTTCGGCCTTGGAGCGATCGGCAAGGTCTTGCTGATGCTCGCGCTGCCCTTTGCTCTGGGTCAGATTGCACGGCCCCTGATCGGCCCGCTCATCGAAGCCCATCCAGTGGTCGCCAAATCGCTCGACCGGCTGACCATATTGCTCGCCGCCTATGTCGCGCTGTCGGCGGCAGCGGGCGGCGGGTTGCTCGGCGCCATCGACGCCGGCGAATATGCCACTCTTGCGCTTTTCATGTTCGGCCTGCTCGCGCTGGCGACCGCCACCGCACTTGCCGCCGGTCGCGCGCTCGGCTTCGATCATGGCGACCGCATCGTGCTGCTGTTCAATGGTATCCAGAAAAGCGCGGTATCGGGAGCGCCGATGGCACGCATCTTCTTCCCCGGCGCCGAAGCAGGGCTGATCATCGTTCCGCTGCTGATCTATTATATCCCGATGCTGACGATCTCGGCGATCATGGCCGCCCGTTTTGGCGCCATCCGGGAAACCAGGTGACATATCGGCAAGAAAATACGCAACCGGTCAAATCCAGAGGCGTAACACAAATGCGATGACCGCGACGGTCCCGACACCTGCCGCCCAGAGCGCGACAAACCAGGCGAGCTTCGTCCATAAGCGGCGCTCAGTGATAGCCGGCCTCATCGACCTTGCCGCGAAACACCCAATATGCCCATGCGGTATAGCCGAGAATCAGCGGCACCATGATTCCCGCGCCTATCAGCATGAAGATCTGGCTTTCGCGCGGCGAGGCAGCTTCGTAGATCGTCACGCGCCCCGGAATTGCATCCGGCCAGATCGAAATGGCGAGTCCGATCATGCTGAGCAGGAAGAGACCGAGCGTCCAGAAAAAGGGCCGATAGTCGTAACTGCTTTCGAGATCTCGCCAGAGCAGATATCCCGTACCGAGGACGAGAATGGGCATCGGGATGGTGACAAGAAAACCCGGCCACTCAAACCAGCGCGTAAAATATTGCGGTTCAGCAAATGGTGTCGCCAGGCTGACGACGCCGATAGCGATAAGCAAGATCGGCGCCAGCAATGTTGCGATCCCGCGAGCCTTGACGTGCAGCTTGCCGCTTGCCTTCATCACCAGCCAGGTCGCTCCGAGCGTCGCATAGCCGACAACCAACGCCGCACCGCAAAGCAGGCTGAACGGTGTCAGCCACTCCCACCAGCCACCGGCATAGGCGCGGCCCTCGATGGTGATCCCCTGCAAGAGCGCGCCGAGCGTGATTCCTTGCGCCAGCGTCGCGAGCAACGATCCGGCGAAAAAACCGAAGTCCCAAAAACCGCGATGCTGCGGATCGCGCCAGCGAAACTCAAACGCTACTCCCCTGAATATGAGCCCAAGCAACATTGCGATCAACGGCGCGTAGAGCGCCGGCAGAACGATCGCATAGGCGAGCGGAAAGGCCGCCATCAATCCGCCGCCGCCGAGCACGAGCCAAGTCTCGTTGCCGTCCCACACGGGCGCGATCGCGTTCATCGCCATATCGCGCTCGCCGCCGACTCTGAAGCGCGGAAAGAGGATACCGATGCCGAGGTCGAAACCGTCCATGACGACATAGGCCGCAACCGCAAAGGCGATGATGCCGGCCCAGATAATCGTCAACATAGGATCGGTCATTCCGCGTCCCCCGCTTTGCCGGGCCGCGGCTCAATGCCATCGCGATCGAGCCCGGCCGCCGGCGTGGTTCCCGCCGAACGGATCGGCGCATCGGCGGGGCCCTCCTCGTCAATGGCGGGAGGATGGCCCATCAGCTTGAGGATATATACCGTCCCCGCGCCGAAGACGAAGAAATAGACGATTACGAAGGCGAGCAGCGAGGTCGCCACTGCTGGCGCACCAATTGGCGCGACGGCATCGGCGGTGCGCAGCTGGCCGTAGATCACCCAGGGCTGCCGGCCGACTTCGGTGGTGATCCAGCCGGCGATCACGGCGACAAAACCCGCCGGGCCCATGACCAACGCCAGCCGGTGCAGCCAGCGCCACTCGTAGAGTCTACCGCGCCACCGGGCGATCAGGCTGAACAGCCCGAGCGTCAGCATCAGGAAACCGAGCCCGATCATCACCCGGAACGACCAGAAGACGATCCCCACCGGCGGCTCGTCGGCATCGGGAATCGTATCGAGCCCCGCAAGCGGCGCATTGAGGTCGTGTTTGAGGATGAGCGATGACAGCTTTGGAATTTCAATCGCGTAGCGAACCGTTCGCGCCTCGCTGTCGGGGATGCCGAAGAGGATAAGCGGCGCGCCGTCGGGATGGCTTTGAAAATGTCCCTCCATCGCCATCACCTTGGCGGGCTGATGCTCGAGCGTGTTGAGCCCGTGCAGGTCGCCGACGAATATCTGTGCGGGCGCCACCAGCGCCGCCATCCACATCGCCATCGAGAACATGGTCCTGACGCCCGGCAGATCGTTGCCCTTGAGCAAAT
>CAYQVL010000269.1:2112-3316 GCA_964420825.1 uncultured Sphingomonadaceae bacterium | reverse complement strand
CCATCGACATCAGTGAACAAGAGATGATGTTCGCCCGGCAGGCGCGCGGCGAGGTCGTGCGGGAGGCCGACGAGATCGAGCAGGCCGGCGGTTTGGGCGTTATTCTCGTTACTGCCGAGGCGGGGTATGATCCCGACATTCTCAGCGACGCTCATGTGCGGAAAAAGACCGATATTCTGAAATACATAACCGATGTGCCGGCGCAGCTCATGCGGCCTTTTGGCCGTAACTGGATCGCTCCCGACATAGACACGTCCGGCGCTCGGCTCGACGAGCCGGTTGATCGTCTTGAGCAGCGTCGATTTGCCCGACCCCGATTCGCCGACCAGCGCGACGAAGCTGCCGCCCGCGATCGTCAGATCGACCGCCTCGACGGCAAAGCTCGCGCCGCCATCGAAGCTCTTCGACACGCCCTCGAAGCGGACTTCGGGGCCGATCATCCGCGCCTTGCCTGCATGGCGGCACCATCGCGGCGCGCGCGGCGCGGGTCAACCGGCGCTTCGACAAGCGCCGCGCGATCCGGCTATGAGCAGGCGATGGCCGACTATGATCTTTCCCTCATTCCGCCCGGTGCGATCGACGAGCGCCATCTGGCGGGGACCGGCCCGGGTGGGCAGAACGTCAACAAGGTGGCGAGCGTCATCCAGTTGCGCGTCGATATCGATGCGCTCGATCTCGCGCCGGCGGTCTATCGCCGGCTGAAAGCCAAGGCCGGCAGCAAGATGACGGCCGCCGGCATGCTCGTGATCACCGCGCGGCGCCGCCGCACGCAGGAAGCCAATCGCCGCGAGGCGATGGACCGGCTCGCCGGATTGCTCGGCGCCGCGCACGAGCGCCCGGCCTATCGCGTCGAGACGCGGCCGAGCCGGGCGGCGAAGGCGAAGCGGATCGAGGGCAAGAAGGCGCGCGGCCAGATCAAGAAGGCGCGCGGGAAACCGCAGCTGGACTGATGTGCTATCAGCCAGGCGTTCGGCGCGGGACGGTTTGCAGCGCCGCCACTCTGCCCTACATAACGGCTATGCACGAAATCGCAATTGCCGCCACCGCCGACAAACCGGGGCTCTATGCCGATCTCCTTTCGGCGCTCGACGGACTGACCGCCGGCGAACCCGACGCCATCGCCAATATGGCCAACGCAGCCGCGCTGCTGTGGGAGTATTTGCCCGATATCAACTGGGCGGGGTTCTACAGGATGGTCGGCGGC
>CAYQVL010000269.1:1461-2102 GCA_964420825.1 uncultured Sphingomonadaceae bacterium | reverse complement strand
CTGGTTCTCGGCCCGTTTCAGGGCAAGGTCGCGTGCATCAGGATCGCGATCGGCGAGGGCGTCTGCGGGATGGCGGCGCAAAGCGGCGAGACGCAGGTTGTTGCCGACGTCGAAGCCTTTCCCGGCCATATCCCCTGCGACGCGGCCTCGGCCTCGGAGATCGTCGTGCCGATCATGGTTAACGGCGCGATGTTCGGCGTGCTCGATATCGACAGCCCGCGGAAGAGCCGTTTCGACGCCGAAGACGCCGATGGCTGCGAGAAACTGGTCGCGCTGCTCGAGTCGCGGCTAAGCGCAAATTAACCTTGTTTCTTTGCGCTTCTGGCTCAAATCGGGACGATTTCCTGGCTTGTGCGGCGTGGCGCGGACCTCACGAAAATGTTAAGGAAGTATTGACGCTTGGGCTGCGGACGCCGCCGGGGCACCATGGTTGTGAGAGGAATAGTATTCATGCGGACTCTAGCATTTCTGGGGCTTGCGGCCTCGATCGCCTTGCTGCCAGGCGCGGCGGAAGCGCAGAGCGAATCGGGCGCGAACGCGCCGTCGGCGGGGGTCGCGATGGCGGCCGAAGCGATGCGCAATATGCACCGCACGACGCGAACGATATCGGGCGGCCATCAAGGCGGCACGACGAGGTTGCG
>CAYQVL010000269.1:0-1361 GCA_964420825.1 uncultured Sphingomonadaceae bacterium | reverse complement strand
CGGCGGCAATAACCGTTTCTTCCGCTCTGGCGGCGGCAATAACCGTTTCTTCCGCTCTGGCGGCGGCAATAACCGTTTCTTCCGCCATGGCGGCGGCAGCCGGCATTTCACGCGCGGCACGCGCTTCTTCGTCGGCGGGTTCCTGCCGAGTTTCTTTCTCGCGCCGCAATTCTACCTGAGCAACTATCCGGCCTATGGGCTGTCGCAGCCCTATTCCGGACATCGCTGGGTACGCTATTATGACGACGCCTATCTCGTCGACGATCGCGGCTATATTCGCGATACGCGCTACGGCGTGCCCTATGACGGCTATGCCGGCGGCAGCTATGCCGATGCCGGATATGACGATGGCTATTTCCGCGACGACCGGCGGTATGACGACCGCGACGACCGGCGGCGGTATGACGACCGCTACGATCGTCGCCGCAGCAACGCCGGCGACACGATTGCGGGCGCGGTCGCGGGCGGAGTGGTCGGCGGCGTCGCGGGCAATCTCATCGCCGGACGCGGCGACCGCACCGAGGGCACGATCATCGGCGCCGGCATCGGGGCAGTGGCCGGCGGCGCGCTCGGCGCCGCTGCCGGGCGTGACCGCCGCGGTGGCTATCGCAACGAACGCGGCGACAGAGACGAGCGCGGCTATCGCGACGATCGCCAATATGGCGAGGGCTATTATCAGGGCGGTTATCGCGACGACCCGCGTTACGGCAACGGCCCGGTTCCCGAATATGTCGGCGACGGCGACTATTATCCGCCGCAAGCGCCGCACATAGCCTATGACGAAAACTACCAATATGATGCCGAGATCGAACGCGGCGCAACCTATCCCGCGCCGCCCGCCTATCGGCCGCCGGTCTATACCGACGTTCAGGTCAGCGGTCCGGCAAGACATAGCGTAACGCAAAGCAACAACGGCTTTTCGCAAACCGCGACTACGACGATCGTTCTCAATTCGGCGCCCGCCGTGACGACGACGACCTTTATCGAAGAGGAAGTCGAGTATGTCGCAGCGCGCCGCCGGGCACACCGGCCCGCGCGCCGCCGCGCCGCGCCGGCACGCACCTGCCGTGTCACATGCCAGTGCGTTTGCCGCTGATCGCGAGCAAGCGCGGGAGACTCAGATGGGGGCGGCGGAAGCGATTTCGCCGTCCTTTTCTATTGAGGAACCCGGAGCCGCCACGCTAGACCTTGGATCAAGTCCGCGGCGACGACTCTGATTAAAGAATGCCGACTCTAATCGCGTCCGGCCCGGATCGCCGCGCCCGTTGCGAAGGGCGCGATGGCGAGGAGCAGCAGCGACGCCGCACCGAGCAGGTAGAGCCCGCCGCGCTCGGGGCCCGACAGCGCGCCCGCGCCGAATA
>CAYQVL010000268.1:1663-3317 GCA_964420825.1 uncultured Sphingomonadaceae bacterium | reverse complement strand
TGCTGCGGCATTCCTCGTCGGACATCTTGTGGCGATTGTGCTCTATTGGCGCAACCGCCGCCCGGAGCTCAGCCCCAGCCAGAAATTGCTCGTCATGGTGCTCGCCCCGCTTGTCGTCGGCATCGCCTGGTTGCTCCCCGCCGATCGCAGCGCGGCGCCGGCGATCGCCCTCTATAGCCTCGCGCTGGCCGCGATGGCCGCAGTCGCATGGAGCAGCCGCTTTCCGCGCTATTGGACCGGATTGGGCGCGATCCTCTTCGTTACGTCGGACCTGCTGATCTTTGCCCGCCTCGGTCCGCTGGCATCCTCGGCGCTTCCAGGACTTCTGATCTGGCCGCTCTATTTCACCGGTCAGGCTATGATCGTCATGGGCGTCGTCAGAACGCTGCAGGCAAGCGGCGACAAAACGCCGATCTAGAAGACGAAATTGGTTGCCGTCAAAGAGACCTCCATCGAGGGTGTCGGCGCCCGAATTGCAGACGATCCGGTCGGCGCAATTGCCGCTGATCGATATGCAAATATGCCCTTGTTTACATTCCCGCAAACAAACTTTTTGCCCCTTCGCCGGTGGCCGCTTTGGCGACCTGGCGCGCCGCCCCGATTGTCGTCCGGTGGAGCAATCGCGCATGGCCCCGGTACCCGCCGGTTGCGCGGTGAAGCAGAGAGCGGTTGTCCCACATCACAAGCATGCCGGGCTGCCATTTGTGGCGATAGACGAACTCGTCGCGCGTCTGCCATTGGTAGAGCTCCATCAAAAGCGGCAGTGCCTCCTCCTGTGCCATACCCTCGATTCCCGCGATATAGCCGAGGCAGCTATAGAGCCCTTCGCGCCGGGTTTCGGGGTGCTGGCGAATGATGGGATGGAGCTGAGTCGCCTCGGCCTCGGTCGACGGACGGATATCCATCGAGCGGCCCTTGACTCTATCGGCCTCGCCATAGGTGCCGTCGGGTGCATAGGCGTTCTTCGCC
Source organism: uncultured Sphingomonadaceae bacterium (assembly GCA_964420825.1). Lineage (GTDB taxonomy): Bacteria > Pseudomonadota > Alphaproteobacteria > Sphingomonadales > Sphingomonadaceae > Parasphingopyxis. The sequence goes on along the minus strand of CAYQVL010000268.1, from coordinate 2,348 downwards.
GTATGGATCGCCATTTTGCCTTCGATTTCGGCGCGCAGTTCGGCGGGCATCGCGTCGAGCGCGGCGTGCTGGTTGGCGTAGAGCGTATCGCCGCCAGTCGGCGGAATGACGATACCGTAGAGGCAGGTGCCGGCGGGCGGATGGGCCTGAAAGCTCCAGTCGGTGTGCCAGTTTTCGGCAAACAGCGGCGCGGTCTCTTCGGCTTCGCGCTTGACGGCGATAATATGCTCGCGGTCTTCGATCGGCGCGATAAACGGATCCTCGCCAAACGGCCCGAAGGCCAGCGTGAAACGTTCGAGATCGTCGTCGCTGAGAGTTTGATCGGGGAAGGCGAGCACATGGTGGTCAAGCCAAGCGGCGCGAATTTCGCCGATGTCACTATCCGAAAGCGGGCGTGAAAGGTCGATGCCTGTCACCGTCGCTCCGCAGGCCTGGCCCGATGGTGCGACGGCGAGGTTCATGCTTCGCTGTCGGGCGTAATGCCCGGCGTTTCGTTCGCCGCCTCGGCCGGATCCTCGTCCTCCTGATCGCTCTCCGCGATCAACGCCGCGCTGACGACCTTTTCGTTCTTGGCGACGTCGAGCAGTTTTACACCGGAACTGGTGCGGCCGATAACGCGCACCGTCCCGACGTCGAGGCGGATCGTTTTTGCCTGATCGGTGACGAGCATCAACTGGTCGTCGTT
>CAYQVL010000268.1:0-1653 GCA_964420825.1 uncultured Sphingomonadaceae bacterium | reverse complement strand
GAGAAACTCGCCACGACCTTGCCGTTGCGCGCGATATTGTCGATATTCGAAATGCCCTGACCGCCGCGCCCGGCCTGGCGATATTCAAAAGCGCTCGAACGTTTGCCATAGCCATTGGCGCACACGGTGAGGATGAACTGCTCGGCTTCGGCGAATTGCGCGATGCGGCCTTCCGATAGTTCGCTCTCAAACTCATTCTCTTTCCACGGCGCGGCGCGCAAATAGCTGTCGCGCTCTTCGACAGTGGCTTCGAAGCCGCCGAGGATCGACAGCGAAATAACCTCGTCGTCCTTCTTGAGCCTGATCCCGCGCACGCCCATCGCGGTGCGGCTCTGGAATGCGCGGACATCGGTGGCTGCGAAACGTATCGCCTTGCCGTCGCGCGTGGCGAGGAGCACATCGTCGCCCTCTTCAAGCAAGGCAACGCCGACCAGCCGGTCCGAACTGTCGTCGGCAAAGCGCATCGCGATCTTGCCGTTCGAGGGAACGTTCGTGAAGGCGTCCATCGAATTGCGCCGGACGCTGCCTTGCGCGGTCGCGAACATGACGTGGAGCTTGCCCCATTCCTCTTCGTCCTCGGGCAGCGGGAGCACCGTGGTGATCACCTCGCCCTCGGCCAGCGGCAACAGATTGACCATCGGCCGACCGCGCGTTTGCGGTCCGCCCTCGGGCAGCTTCCAGACCTTCATCCGGTAGACCTTGCCGTGGTTCGAGAAGAACAGCACCGGCGTGTGCGTCAACGTGACGAAGAGCCGCGTGACGACATCCTCGTCCTTCGTCGCCATGCCTGACCGGCCTTTGCCGCCGCGCGCCTGCGCGCGAAACGCGTCGAGCGGCGTACGTTTGATGTAACCATCATGGGTGACCGTCACGACCATCTCTTCACGCTCGATCAGGTCTTCGTCGTCGATATCGAAATCGCCGGCGGTAATTTCGGAGCGCCGCGGCGTTGCATATTCGGCTTCGATCTCTTCGAGCTCCTCGCGCATCAGCGCGTAGAGCCTGGAGCGATCGCCGAGGATATCGAGCAGTTCGGCGATGGTGGCCGCGAGACCCTTGAGTTCGGCACCGATTTCGTCTCGGCCGAGCGCGGTCAGGCGATGAAGGCGCAGGTCGAGGATCGCCTTCACCTGCGCTTCGGAGAGCCGGTAGGCATCGCCTTCGATCGCCGTTTCGACGGCTTCGATAAGTTGGATATAGGGGCGGATTTCGTCGATCGGCCACTCGCGCGCGAGCAAGGCGGCGCGCGCCTCGGCGGGATTGGCCGAACCGCGAATGATGCGGACGACCTCGTCCATATTGGTCACCGCGACGACGAGGCCGAGCAAGATGTGCGCGCGCTCGCGCGCCTTGAACAGTTCGAACTTGGCGCGCCGCGTGATCACTTCCTCGCGGAACTTGATGAACGACTGGATGATATCGAGCAGGCTCAGCGTTTCCGGCCGCCCGCCGCGGATAGCCAACATATTCGCCGGGAAGCTGGATTGCGCCGGCGTGTGCCGCCACAGCTGGTTCAGGACGACATCGGCGGTCGCATCGCGCTTGAGTTCGATGACGATGCGGACGCCTTCGCGGTTCGATTCGTCGCGAATGTCCGAAACGCCCTCGATGCGCTTGTCCTTGGCGGCTTCGGCGATCTTCTCGACGAGGCCG
>CAYQVL010000267.1:0-3319 GCA_964420825.1 uncultured Sphingomonadaceae bacterium | reverse complement strand
GCTCGTCGAAAGCTTCGGCCGGGCGGGCTGGGATATTCCTCCCCCCGAGGCGAGCATGTTCGCCTGGGCGAAGATTCCCGAACAATGCGCGCATCTCGGCGCGATGGAATTCTCCAAGCAGTTGCTCGGCGAGGCGGGCGTCGCGGTCAGCCCGGGCGTCGGCTTCGGCGACGAAGGCGAAGGCTTCGTCCGCATCGCGCTCGTCGAAAACGAACAGCGCATCCGCCAGGCGGCGCGGAACATCAAGAAGTATCTGGCGTCGCTCTAGATATACCGCTTCAACCTCAGTTTCGACAGACTCAGTCCGAACGAATAGGTCCCGAACGATGTCCGAAACATACCCCTTCACCCACCGTTTCCGCGTCCGTTATTCGGAGGTCGATCCGCAGTCGGTCGTCTTCAACGCCCGCTATCTCGACTATGCCGATCTGATCGTCACCGAATACTGGCGCGCGCTCGACATCCATTTTTCGGGCGAGGACGCGATCGAGTTTCATGTCGTCAAGGCGCTCGTCGAATTCCGCGCGCCGATCCGCGCCGACGAGGAAATCGACGGCAAGGCGCGCACCGTGCGCATAGGCAATTCGAGCGTGACCACCGAGATCGCGCTCTACGGGATCGATGACGCGCCCGATCCGCGCGCGACGATCGAACTCGTCCACGTCCATGTCGATCTTGGCGACGGCAAGCCACAACCGATCCCGGCGAGCGTACGAGCACGCTTCGCGGCCTGAACGATCGCCGCGCGCCGCTTTCGCCGGCGGCGCATTTCGGCTAAAAGACAAGCCCAAACATTGGGAAGATGCCATGGCCGCCGAGTCGCCCGAACAGCCCGATCCGCGCCGCAGGCGCGCCTTTATCGCCGGCGGCGTCCTGCTTGCGGCGATTCTCGTCTGGAACGCCGATTGGCGGGGCGGCGACGATCATGGCGTCTCGATCAGCTTGAACGACGACGAAACGGCGGCCGACGAAGCGCGCGATCGCGTGCGCAGCGAGGTTCGCGATCGCATCCGTGACGTGGTTCGCGGCGAAACTGGCGATGCGGTCGATCGGGCCGAAACCGATGCGGCCGGAGCACGCACCGAGGTCGGCCGGACGATCCGCATCGAGGGCGACGGCGGCGACGGCGTCACCATCAACTTGCCCGCCGAAAGCCGCCGATAGCCACACGATAAATTGTCTGTCGTGGACCAAGTGTCTATCTAGGCGCCATGCGTTACCCGCTCTCCTATATCGTCGGCCCGCTTTCGGCGCTGCTCGTCGTCGCCGCCTTCTATGGCGGCGGGCTATGGCTGTTGGCGGTGCTTGGGCTGATCTATATCGCGCTGCCGGTCGCCGAAGCGCTGGTCGGCATCTCGCACTGGCCCTCGGAGACCCGGCTCGCGCGCTTCGACGCGCGCTCCGGGCGCCTCTATGAAGCTGCCCTTCTGCTCGCCGCCTGGTCCTATATCGCGCTGCTCGGATGGGCGCTCTACGCGGTGTCGGCGACGCCGCTCGCCTGGTGGGAGTTCGCGGTCTTCGTCGTGCTCATCGGCGAATTCGGCGGTTTCGTCGGCATCGTCACCGCGCACGAACTCATGCACCGCCGCGCGCCGGGAAAGCGCCGCCTCGCCTTCCTGCTCATGGCGCTGACCGGCTATGCGCATTTCTGCATCGAGCATGTCCAAGGCCACCATCCGCGCGTCGCGACGCCCGACGACCCGGCCACCGCGCGCATGGGCGAATCGCTCTACCGGTTCGTCCCGCGCTCGATCGTCGGCGGGCTGCGCAGCGCCTGGCGGCTCGAAGCCGAGCGGCTCGGACGCGAGCGCCGGCAAGTCTGGTCCCTGCACAACAAGATTCTTCGCTGGCACGGTTTCACACTCGCGCTGATGATCGCGATTCTTCTGCTGCTCGGGCCGCTGAGCCTGTTGCTATTCGTCATTCAGGCGGCGCTCGCCATCTTCGCACTCGAAGCGATCAACTATCTCGAACATTACGGACTGGCGCGCGCCCAGCGTCCCGACGGGAGCTACGAGCGCGTCCGCCCCGAACATAGCTGGAATTCGAGCCACATCCTGAGCAACGTCAACCTGTTCAATCTCGGCCGCCATTCGGACCATCACGCGCAATCGAACCGGCCCTATTACAAGCTCCGTCATTATGACGAAGCGCCGCAGCTGCCCTGTGGCTATGCCGGAAGCTTCATCCTCTCGCTCGTCCCGCCGCTCTGGTTCCGCGTCATGGACCGCGAGCTTGCCAAGATTCAGGAGCCCCCGACGGCCTAGCCGCCGTCCCGATGCACGGCGAGCGGATCGAGCCAGCCATCGCGCTTGCCGGCGAGGACGAGCTTGGTCGGAGTCGGGATTTCGTGGGTCATGATCTGCCCGGTAGCAATTGTCTGGCGGGCGAATTAAGGCCGCAGCAAGCCAGTTAAAGGACACCGAATATGACCCAACCATTGCGCATAGCGCTGGCGGGGCTGGGCACCGTCGGCGGCGGCGTCATCACATTGCTCGACACCAATCGCGAGCTGATCGAGCGGCGCGCCGGACGGCCGATCGAGGTCGTCGCTGTGTCGGCGCGCGACCGCTCGCGCGACCGCGGCTTCGACCTTGGCCGCTTCGCATGGGAAGACCGGCCCGCCGCGCTCGTCGCGCGCGACGATGTCGATGTCGTCGTCGAACTCATCGGAGGATCGGACGGCCCGGCGCTCGGTCTCGCGCGCGATTGCCTCGCCGCCGGCAAATCGTTCGTCACCGCCAACAAGGCGATGATCGCGCATCACGGCCTCGAACTCGCCGAGGCCGCCGAAAAAGCTAATGCCGCGCTCAAATACGAGGCAGCGGTCGCCGGCGGTATCCCGGTCATCAAGGGTCTGCGCGAGGGGGCCGCCGCCAATGCGATCACGCGCGTCTATGGAATCCTCAACGGCACCTGCAACTATATCCTCACCGATATGGAGGCGCAGGGAGGCGCATTCGGCGACGTCCTCGCCGAAGCCCAGGCACTCGGCTATGCCGAGGCCGATCCGTCATTCGATGTCGATGGTGTCGATGCCGCGCACAAGCTCGCCATCCTCGCCAGCCTCGCCTACGGCACCGCGCTCGATTTCGATGCGGTGGCGACCAGCGGCATCCGCGCGGTCATCGCCGAGGATATCGCCGAAGCGCGCGCGCTCGGTTTCAAGGTCCGGCTCGTCGGCCTAGCCGAAGCGGCCGGCGACACGCTGTTCCAGCGCGTCCACGCCTGCCTCGTTCCGCGCAGCCACCCGCTCGCGCATGTTCTCGGCTCGCTCAACGCCGTCGTCGCCGAAGGCAATTTCGTCGGGCGGCTGTTT
>CAYQVL010000266.1:0-3337 GCA_964420825.1 uncultured Sphingomonadaceae bacterium | reverse complement strand
GCGCAGAGCGCCAAGCAGGTGATCTTCCAGAAGGTCCGTGATGCCGAGCGCGAGCGCCAGTACGAGGAATTCAAGGACCGCGGCGGTGAACTGATCACCGGCGTCGTCAAGTCGGTCGAGTTCGGCCATGTCGTCGTCAACCTCGGCCGCGCCGAGGGCGTCATCCGCCGCGACCAGCAGATCCCGCGCGAAGTCGCCCGCGTCGGCGACCGTGTCCGCGCACTGATCCTCAGCGTCCGTCGCGAAAACCGCGGCCCGCAGATTTTCCTCAGCCGCGCGCATCCCGATTTCATGGAAAAGCTGTTCGCGCAGGAAGTCCCCGAAATCTACGACGGCATCATCGAGATCAAGGCCTCGGCCCGCGATCCTGGCAGCCGCGCCAAGATCGGCGTGATCAGCCACGACAGCAGCATCGATCCCGTCGGCGCCTGCGTCGGCATGAAGGGGAGCCGCGTCCAGGCGGTCGTCCAGGAAATGCAGGGCGAGAAGATCGACATCATTCCGTGGAGCGAGGACACCGCGACCTTTGCGGTCAACGCGCTCCAGCCCGCGACCGTCAGCCGCGTCGTCATCGACGAGGAAGAAACGCGGATCGAGGTCGTCGTGCCCGAGGACCAGCTCAGCCTCGCGATCGGGCGGCGCGGCCAGAATGTCCGCCTCGCCAGCCAGCTCACCGGCTCGGCGATCGACATCATGACCGAGGACGAATCGAACGAGAAGCGCCAGCGCGAATTCATCGAACGCTCGGACGTCTTCCAGACCGAACTCGACGTCGACGAGACGCTGTCGCAATTGCTCGTCGCCGAAGGGTTCAGCGAGCTTGAGGAGGTCGCCTATGTCGATCCGGGCGAAATCGCCGCGATCGAAGGCTTCGACGAAGATCTGGCATCCGAGCTTCAGGCGCGCGCCATCGAGGCGCTCGAAAAGCGCGAAGAAGCCGCGCGCGTCAAGCGCCGCGAACTCGGCGTCGAGGACGATCTCGCCGAGATGCCCTATCTCACCGAAGCGATGCTCGTAACGCTGGGCGAAGCGGGAATCAGAACGCTCGACGATCTTGCCGACCTCGCCACCGACGAACTCATCGAGAAGAAGCCCAACGAGCCGCGCCGCCGCGACCAATCGGCGCCGTCGCGCGCGCAGCCCAAGGGCGGCGTGCTCGGCATGTACGGCTTTACCGAAGAGCAGGGCAATGAGATCATCATGGCCGCCCGCGCGCACTGGTTCGAGGACGAAGACGAGCCGGCTGCCGAAACCGACGTCGATTCCGGGGAGGACGCGGCAGCGGATGGCGACCAATGAGCACCGGAAAGGCGTAAAAGCCGACATCGGGGGAACCCGCGAGCCTGAAAGGAAATGCATCCTTTCGGGAGACCATGGCGCGCGCGACACGCTGATCCGGCTGGCGCTCTCGCCCGACGGCGAGGTGCTTCCCGACGTCCGCGCCAAGGCGCCCGGCCGCGGCGCATGGATCGGCGTCGACCGGGAGACGCTCGAGGGCGCACAGGCCAAGGGCAAGCTCCGTGGCGCGCTCGCCCGCGCCTTCAAGAGCGGCGAGATCGCCATTCCCGGCGACCTGGCCGCACTGATCGAGGCCGCGCTCGAACGCCAGGCGCTCGACCGGCTCGGGCTCGAGGCGCGCGGCGGGACGCTGCTCACCGGATCGGAGCGGATTCGCGACGCCGCGCGCGCGGGCGATGTCGTGCTGCTGCTCCATGCCGGCGATTCCGCGCCCGACGGCCGCCGCAGGCTCGATCAGGCGCTGCGTGTCGGCCGCGACGCCGAAGGATCGGGGCTCCAGGGGTTGGTAATTCCGGCCGGCCGCACCATATTGGCGGCGGCTCTGGGGCGCGAGAACGTCGTTCATATTGCACTTGTGGACGAACGGGCGGCAATGCGTGTATCAGGCGCACTCTCGCGCTGGATGAATTTTTTGGGATCGAGTGAAACGACCGAACCTTGCGGGAACGGCTCGCAGGACGCGCTCGGCAATGACGTGGAAGACAAAGGGTAAGAATGAGCGACGAAAAGAAAACACTGGGCACTCGCACACTCGGCGTAAAGCGCACGACCGAGGGCAAGGTGCAGCAGCAGTTCAGCCATGGCCGCAAGAATACGGTCGTGGTCGAGCGCAAGAAGCGTCGCGTACTCACCAAGCCCGGCGAGACCCCGGCGCCCGTCCCAGCTCCCGAGACCGCGGCACCGCCGCCGCCTCCCGCCGCGAAGCCCGCCGCGCCGCGCGTCAGCGAAGCCGACGAGACGCTGAGCCGCAAGGAATTGCAGGAAAAGCTGCTCCGCGAAGCCGAGGGCGCGCGGATCGCGCAGCTCGAGGATTCGCGCCGCCGCGAGGAAGAAACGAAGCGGCAACAGATCGAGGATGAGGCACGGCGCGCCGAAGACAATCGCAACGCCGACAACGACGCCGAGGCGGCTGCGGAAGCCGAGCCTGTCGAGGCCGCCGATGCGCCCGAGAGCGAAACCGCCGAGGCCGGCGGCCCCGCACTCGATCCCGACAAACCGGCGCCGCGCAGCTTTACGCCGGTAGCCAAACCCAAGCGCCCCGAAAAGAAGAAGGAAGAGCGCGCCGCCAAGCCCGGGCGCGGCGACCGCAAGGACCGCTCGAAGCTCACCGTCAACCGCGCGCTGCGCGATGGCGACGGCAGCCCGCGTTCGCGCTCGCTCGCCGCGCTCAAGCGCGCGCGCGAGAAGGACAAGGAAAAGCGCGCACATCGCGACGACGGCCCGCGGGTCAAGAAGGCGCGCGACGTCGCGGTGCCCGAAAGCATCACCGTCGGCGAACTCGCCAAGCGGATGGAAGAACGCGGCGCCGACCTCGTCAAGGCGCTGTTCAAAATGGGTTCGGCGGTGACCGTCAACCAGACCATCGACCAGGATACCGCCGAGCTGCTGGTCAGCGAATTCGGCCATAATATCAAGCGCGTGTCCGAAGCCGACGTCGAACTCGGCATCGAGGGCGAAGCCGACAACCTCAAGGATCTGAAGCCCCGCCCGCCAGTGGTGACGATCATGGGGCATGTCGACCACGGCAAGACCAGCGTGCTCGACGCGCTGCGCGGCACGGCGGTCGTCTCGGGCGAAGCCGGCGGCATCACCCAGCATATCGGCGCCTATCAGGTGCAGACGAAGGGCGGCGAACTCGTCACCTTCCTCGATACGCCGGGCCATGAAGCCTTTACCGAAATGCGGATGCGCGGTGCCAACGTCACCGATATCGTCATCCTCGTGGTGGCGGCCGACGACGGCATCATGCCGCAGACGATCGAAGCGATCAATCACACCAAGGCGGCGGGCGTCCCGATGATCGTCGCGATCAACAAGA
>CAYQVL010000265.1:0-3338 GCA_964420825.1 uncultured Sphingomonadaceae bacterium | reverse complement strand
CCTGTGCGGCGCTCACATGACTTCCCCGCCGGCGACAGCGAGCGCCTGACCGGTGATCGAGCGATTCGCGGGCAGGCATAGCCAGATCACCGCGCTCGCGACCTCGGCCGGATCGAGCAACCGGCCTTGAGGATTGAAGCACGCGAGATCGGCGCGCACCGCATCGGCATCGCGCCCGGTCTTGGCGGTGAGCATCGCCACCGTCTCGGCGACCATCTCGGTATCGGTAAAGCCCGGGCAGACCGCGTTGATGGTGAGATTGGTCTTGGCGAATTCGGCGGCCAGCGCGCGCGTTAGACCGACGGCGCCATGCTTGGCCGCGCAATAGGGAGCCGAATAGGCATAGCCCTTGAGCGCAGCGGTAGACGCGACGGTGACGATCCGTCCAGCTTCGGCTGCGAGTAAGTCGGGCAGCGCCGCCTGACAGCAATGGAGCAGGGCGTCGCAATTGACTGCCATGATCGCGCGCCAGATGTCGGGCGTGAGCCTGGCGAAGGGCAAGCTGCGCGCCGTCCCGGCATTGTTGACGAGGATGGTGATCGGGCCGTTGGCGGCGCGGGCGGCTGCGAAGGCGGCACCGACTTGTGCTCGGTCGGTCACATCGGCGGGTGCGACGAGGATGTGCCCCGGCGCAGGCCCGGGCCCAGCGGCACCGTCCCCCGACTCGGCCCCGGCCTGCGCCGGGCCACAAGCCGCCGCAACCTCATTCAGCCTATCTTTTCGCCGCCCCACTAGCGTCAGCGCCGCACCTTCGCCCGCCAGCGCCTGCGCGATCGCCGCGCCGATTCCGGACCCGCCACCGGTAACCAGCGCATGATGGCCGGCAAGCCGCGTCATGGTTTGAGCGCCGCTTCGATCTCGGCGGCGCGCTCGAAGTTGCGTTCGAGCTGCTGCTGTCCGCCAAGATAGGGCGGCGGCACACGCGCGCCGTGATAGCCGTGCTGCGCGGCGGCCCGCAGCGTCCAGGCCGGATCGATCAGATGCGGCCGGGCGAGCGCGACGAGATCGGCGCGTCCCGCGGCGAGGATCGAATTGGCGTGGTCGGTCTCGTAGATATTGCCGACCGCCATGGTGGTGAGCCGCGCCTCGTTGCGGATCTTGTCGGCGAACGGCGTCTGGAACATGCGGCCGTAGATCGGCCTGCAATCGGCCCAGGTCTGCCCGGCCGACACATCGATCAAATCGGCGCCCACCTCGGCGAAGGCGCGCGCGATCACGACCGCCTCGCCGGGCGTCACGCCGAGATCGCCCATCCAGTCGTTGGCCGAAATCCGCACCGACATCGGCTTTTCGGCGGGCCAGACCGCGCGCATCGCTGTGAAGATTTCGAGCGGGAAGCGAAGGCGGTTGGAAACGCTACCACCATAATCGTCGCTGCGCTTATTATGGAGCGGGGTGATGAAGCTCGACAACAGATAGCCGTGCGCGGCGTGGAGCTCGATCATGTCGAAACCGGCTTCGAGCCCGCGCCGGACCGCCGCAACGAATTGTTCGCGGACCGCATCCATATCGTTGCGCGTCATCGGCTGCGGCGTCTGGTTTTGCGCCGACCACGCCACATCCGACGGCCCCATAACCGGCCAATTGCCCTCGTCAAGCGGCACGTCATAGCCCTCCCAGCCAACCTTGGTAGAGCCCTTGGGGCCCGAATGCCCGAGCTGGAGGCAAAATCTGGCGCCGCTCTTCTCGTGGACGAAATCGACGATCGGTTTCCAGGCATCGCGCTGGGCGTCGCTGTACATCCCCGTACAGCCGGGCGTGATCCGGCCATCGGGCGAAACGCAGGTCATCTCGGTATAGACGAGCCCCGCGCCGCCGAGCGCTCGCGCGCCATAATGGACAAGGTGGAAGTCGTTGGGAACGCCGCATTCCGCCGAATACATCGCCATCGGCGAGACCACGATACGGTTGTCGAGTTCCATTTGACGGAGCTTGAAAGGCGCGAAGATCGGCGGCACAGGCTCGTTCGCCCCGCCGCCATTGGCGCGCGCATAGAACCAGCGCTCCACCCCCTCGAGCCACTCCCTATCGCGCAAGCGCAGATTTTCGTGACTGACGCGCTGCGACCGCGTGAGCAGCGAATAGGCGAACTGAATCGGCTCGAAAGCGACATAGCGGTCGAGCGTCTCGAACCATTCGGTCGAATTGCGCGCGCTGTTCTGCAGCTTGAGCACCTCGAGATGGCGCTCTTCGCGATATTCGCCGAGCGCCGCCTCGCGGCCAAGCCCCGGCCGGTTGAGCACCTCGGCGAGCTTGATCGCGTCTTCGAGCGCCATCTTCGTGCCCGAGCCGACCGAGAAATGCGCGGTGTGCGCGGCGTCGCCGAGCAGGATGAGGTTTTGATAATGCCAGTGCTCGCAGATGATCCGCGGAAAGCTGAGCCACGCCTCGGGGCCCTTGAGGTGCGCGGCATTCGACATCAGGGCATGGCCGTCGAGATATTTGGCGAAGAGGGTTTCGCAAAGCGCGATCGCTTCGGGCTGGCTCATCGTATCGAGCCCCAGCCCGGTCCATGTTTCGGGCTCCATCTCGACGATGAAGGTCGAGAGATCGTTGGTGAAGCGATAGGCGTGCGCCCAGACCCAGCCCGCTTCGGTCTCCTCGAATGCGAAGGTGAACGCCTCGAAGGTCTTGGGCGTACCGAACCAGAAGAATTTGTTTTTGCGGATATCGATATCGACGCCGAAATGCGGCTCATAGCGCGTTCGGATTCGACTGTTGGCGCCGTCGGCGGCGATCACCAGATCATAGCCGGACCAATCGTCGAGATCGGCGCTCGCCTCATGCTCGAAATGGAGCGATACGCCGAGTTCGCGTGCGCGCTCCTGGAGGATGTTCAGCAATCGTTTGCGGCCTATGCCGATAAAGCCGTGACCCGACGACCGGACGCGCTCGCCGTGAATATGGACGTCGATATCGTCCCAACGAGCGAACTCTTCGGCGATGAGGGTGCCGCTGAGCGAATCGTTGGCCATCAAATTCTCGACCGTCTGATCGGAGAAAACAACGCCCCAGCCGAAGGTGTCGTCGGCGCGGTTGCGTTCGAACATGTCGATCTCGTGCGCAGGATCGCGCAATTTCATCGAAATAGCGAAATAGAGGCCCGCAGGCCCACCGCCGAGACAAGCGATCCGCATCCGTCGCGCTCCTTATTGTTTTAACCCTAAAGCAAATTGGGAGCCGCGACAATGGAGCGATACGGTTGCCATTTGCGCGAGGCGGCAGCATCGGATGCGGCCATGAACCACGCCCGGCGCGCCACCAACCGCTTCCGCGGTGCTTGTCTAGTGGATTGATTCCAACGTTTGGAACCCACGGTTTCGCGCTGCAATGATTTC
>CAYQVL010000264.1:0-3376 GCA_964420825.1 uncultured Sphingomonadaceae bacterium | reverse complement strand
GCCGCGCGACTCGAAGGCCTCAATCTCCAACAGATTTCGGGCTTCGTCTCGATGCTGGCGCTCGCGCAGCTCGATACGCGCGAACCGGTCGAGCCCGACCGATCGATCCTCAACCTGTTTCACAATGCCGAGGCCCCGCCCGACGACCTTACAGCCTGGGACATCGCCTATCTGCGAGCGCTCTATGCCAGCGACAACCGCCGCAGCGCCTCGGCGCAGCGCGGCCAGATGGCGCGGATGATGCGCGAGGATTTGGCGGCGGACGAGGAGTAATCGTGGCGCTGGGCATAATTGTTCTGGATAGTGCTCCGTTCAGGCCGAATTTCAGACATTGAACTGTGAGCGGCCAAATTGCGATTGGGGTCAAGTCGGCGCATAGGATTGAAATCGACACCTTGAGAGGAGACTTCAATGACGTCGTGTTCACGCGTAATCGTTGCCGCATGCGCGCTTATTTCGATGCCTCTGCTGGCGAATTCGATGCAAGAGCCGCTCACTATCCCCGCCGGCCCGGAACCCGAAATCGTCGTCTACGGTTATCCCGACGACAGTCGCCAGCTGAGCAACTTTATTAGCGAGATAGGCGTTGAAACGGGAGAAAATCAGCTGGCGCGCTGGCATCAGACCATCTGTCCCAATGTCGTCGGCATGCAGGCCGAATTCAACGATTATGTGCGCGAGACGATCCGGTCGGTGGCCGAGCTTGCGGGCGCGCGGATCGCGGCTGAGGGATGCCGGTACAATGTGATCGTCGTGATGACCACCGAACCGCAGCTCTTCATTGCGAATCTGCGCTCCGACCGCCAGGATTTATTCGAAACGCTGTCTCCACGCGACCGCGAACGCATTGGGACTGGCGGCGATGACGTGCAGCTATGGAGCCGTGTCGAGACGCGTGGCGAACGCGGCGATGTGATGCAGAGCGGCGAAGTCTCATACAACGTTCCCCGAACGGGATCGGGCGAGCTTCCATGGCGCAGCATAAGGGGAGCCGCTGCCAGCCGTATTTCAAGATCGGCACGTTCCGAACTTGATTTTCGCGCTATCGTAATCGATTTGAACCGCTTGAACGGCCAAACAATGCAACAACTCTCGGCCTTCGCCGCGATGCTCGCGTTGGGAGAGTTCGACGTCGGCGAACCGATCGCACCGGCCAATACGATCCTCAACCTCTTTCACGATTCCGATGCGACGCCCGCGGATATCTCCGATTGGGACATCGCTTATCTTCGCGCGCTGTACGCGACCAACGGCGGTCGCAGCGCCCATAGCCAGCGCAGCGCGATGATCCGCCATGTGCGTCGGCAGCTGTCCCGATCCCACGAGGATTGACTGGCCCCGGCCAATTCACATTAGCTCGCAAGCCCCGCGGCGACAGCCAGCCCCAGGAAGGCTAGAAATCCCATCGAATCGGTGATCATCGTAACGAATACCGACGACGCTACGGCCGGATCCTGATCGAGTCGTTCGAGCATGACGGGTACGAACACTCCGGCGAGCCCAGCGATTATGATATTGAGTAAAATAGCCGCCGCGATCACGCCGCCGAGCGCCGGATTTCCGAACACCGCCGCCGCGCCGAAACCGATCAACACCGCAATCGTCAGGCCGTTGAGCGTCGCGATGACCAGCTCCTTGCGGATCGTTCTCCAGGTGTTTGAACGGGTGAGTTCGTTGATCGCCAGCGCGCGCACCGCCACCGCCATGGTCTGCGTTCCGGCATTGCCGCCGATGCTTGCAACGATCGGCATCAGCACGGCGAGCGCGACCATCTGCTCGATCGCGGCGCCGAACAGCGCGATGATGAAGCTGGCGACGAGCGCGGTGCCGAGATTGGCGATCAGCCACCGTACGCGATTGCTATAGGCTTCGGAGATCGGCTGGTTGACGTCGCCCTCGCCGGCACCCGAAAGCCGCAATATGTCCTCGCCGGCCTCTTCGGAAACGATATCGACGACATCGTCAACGGTGATCATGCCGACCAGCCTGCCCGAAAAATCGACGACAGCGGCCGAGATCAGCGCATATTTCTGGAATCGCAACGCGACCTCTTCCTGGTCCATGTCTACCGGTATCAGCGTCTGTTCGCGCTTCATGACATCGGCAATGGCGAAGCGTCGCGGCGTGCGCAGTATCCAGCTCAGCGCGCATGTTCCGACCGGGCGGTGGGTGGCGTCGACGACGAAGATTTCGAGGAAATCGGTACTCAGATCGGAGCTCTCGCGAAGAAAATCGATGACATCGCCGACGGTCATCTTCTCGTGCACCGCGATCAGCTCGCGCTGCATCAGGCGTCCGGCCGAATCCTCGGGATAGGCCAACGCCTCTTCGATCGCGGCGCGGTCTTCGGGATCGAGCGCGCGCAACACTTCGCGCTGATCGCCGATTTCCATATCCTCGATGATCGCGACCGCTTCGTCGGTGTCGAGATTGCCGGCGAGGTCCGCGACCTGGATATTGTCGAGTTCGCCGACCAGCGCCTCGCGGACGAAATCGTTCATTTCCGACAGGACTTCGCCGTCGAGCAGTTCGGATACAGCCGCGGCGAGCGCGCTGCGGCGGTCGCGATCGACGAGTTCGAAAAGATCGGCAATGTCGGCCGGGTGGAGGCGACCCACGAGTTCGCGCGCGCCTTCGCCGTCATCGGCATCGAGCCGGTCGACGACGGCATCGACGAACTCGCGTTTCAGGCGGTCGTCTTCGTCGAGATCGGTGCCTATTCCTGCGGGAGCGGGCGTTTCGACAGCGGTTTCGCTCATCTGACGTCCTCCCTTTCGATTGCGCCGGCGCGGCCCGGGTCGCGGCTTAAACCGAAATGCAATGCCTTGTCAGCCTTTCATCGCCCGCCGGAGCCCCTAAGTTTGACCGATGCCCGATTACCGCCTCTCCGTACTCGATCAATCGCCGATCGCCGAAGGCAAGACCGCCGCCGATGCGCTTGCCGATACGCTCGATCTTGCCAGGCTTTGCGATGACCTTGGTTATCGTCGCTATTGGCTCGCCGAGCATCATGCGAGCCCCGCGCTCGCCGGGGCCGCCCCCGAGGCGCTGATCGGCCCCGTCGCGTTGGCGACGCGCCGGATCCGCGTAGGGTCGGGCGGGGTCATGCTGCCGCATTATTCGCCGTTCAAGGTCGCCGAGACTTTCAGGTTGCTCGCGGCGCTTGCCCCCGGGCGGATCGATCTGGG
This sequence comes from uncultured Sphingomonadaceae bacterium, assembly GCA_964420825.1. Classification (GTDB taxonomy): domain Bacteria; phylum Pseudomonadota; class Alphaproteobacteria; order Sphingomonadales; family Sphingomonadaceae; genus Parasphingopyxis. The sequence continues at coordinate 188 of CAYQVL010000264.1, read as the reverse complement.
GCTCGGCCGCGCGCCCGGCGGCGACGGGCGGACGAGCATGGCGCTCCAGCGCGACCGTAGCCGGCGAATGCCGCATGACGATTTTCCGCAAAACCTCGCGGAGATCATCGCCTATCTCGGCGATGGACTGCCCGACGACCATCGCTTTGCGCCGCTTTCGGGCACTTTGCCGTCGGGCGGCGGCGGAT
>CAYQVL010000263.1:0-3381 GCA_964420825.1 uncultured Sphingomonadaceae bacterium | reverse complement strand
TGCGCAAGGATCTCGCCAAGATGACCGCGAGCGACGTGTCGCTCAACATCGTCGAGATCCGCAAGCCCGAAGTCGATGCGCGTCTGGTCGCCCAGTCGGTCGCCGACCAGCTCGAGCGCCGGATCGCTTTCCGCCGCGCCATGAAGCGCGCCGTGCAATCAGCGCTGCGTCTCGGCGCCGAGGGGATCAAGATCACCTGCGGCGGCCGTCTCGGCGGCGCCGAAATCGCGCGCACGGAATGGTATCGCGAAGGCCGCGTACCGCTTCATACCCTGCGCGCCAATGTCGATTACGCCGAAGCCATAGCCAAGACGGCATACGGTATTTGCGGTGTCAAATGCTGGATCTTCAAGGGAGAAATCCTCGGTCATGATCCGACGGCGCAGGATAGGTTGATGGTCGAGGCGCAGACCTCCGGCGTTCGCCCGGCGCGATAGTTTTTAAGAAGGTATAGCGAAATGCTGCAACCCAAACGGACCAAGTTCCGCAAGGCCTTCAAGGGCCGGATCAAGGGCAATGCCCCTGGTGGAACCGAATTGAATTTCGGAGCCTATGGTCTGAAAGCCATGGAGCCCGAGCGGATTACCGCGCGCCAGATCGAGGCCGCGCGCCGCGCGATCACGCGCCACATCCGCCGTCAGGGCCGTTTGTGGATTCGCATCTTCCCCGACGTGCCGGTCTCGAAAAAGCCCGCCGAAGTACGTCAGGGCAAGGGAAAGGGTTCGCCCGAATACTGGGCTGCGCGGGTCAAGCCGGGCCGCATCCTGTTCGAACTCGACGGCGTTCCTGGGCCGCTTGCCAAGGTCGCCTTCGAACGTGCGGCCGAGAAACTTCCGATCCGAACCAAGGTGGTTGCCCGCCTTGGTGAGTCGACGAATTAGGAGGCCGGGAAAATGGCGCGACCGATCGAAGACTTGCGAGTCAAAACCAACGAAGAGCTCGAGAGCCAGCTTGCTGATCTCAAGCGTGAACAGTTCAACCTGCGCTTTCAGGCCGCCACGAACCAGCTCGAAAAGCCATCGCGCACCACCGAGGTGCGCCGGATGATCGCGCGGATCAAAACGCTGCAAAACGAGCGCGCCGGTGCGGCCGCCGCACAGGCCTGAGGAGAAAAGCAATGCCCAAGCGCGTGCTGACGGGAATTATCGTGTCGGACAAAGCCGACAAAACGGTTGTGGTGAATGTCGAGCGGAAGGTGAAACATCCGCTCTACGGCAAGATCATCCGCCGTTCGAAGAAATATCACGCCCATGACGAGGCCAATGAATACAAGGCCGGCGAAATGGTGCGGATCGAAGAAACCAAGCCGATCTCCAAGCTCAAGACGTGGGCGGTGATCGATCGGGTCGATACGCACAAGGCTCCGCTCGCCGCCAAGACCGACGCCGAAATGTCGGCCGAGGAAGCTGCTGCGGCCGAAGCCGGCGCAGCCTGACCAAACGCAATGCCCCCGCCTCGGGCGGGTTAAGGAAGAAGGAACGGATCGATGATCCAGATGCAATCAGTTCTCGAGGTCGCCGATAACAGCGGCGCCAAGCGCGTACAGTGCATCAAGGTGCTGGGCGGCTCGAAGCGTCGTACCGCGAGCGTCGGCGACATCATCGTCGTCTCGATCAAAGAGGCTGCGCCGCGCGGCAAGGTCAAGAAGGGAGATGTTCATCGCGCCGTGATCGTTCGCACTCGCAAGGACGTTCATCGTGCCGATGGCTCGACGATCCGCTTCGATACGAATGCCGCAGTGCTGGTCAATGCCAACAAGGAGCCGATCGGTACGCGTATCTTCGGCCCGGTCGTGCGCGAACTGCGCGCCGCGCGCCACATGAAAATCGTTAGCCTTGCACCGGAGGTGCTGTAGTCATGGCCGCTAAGATCAAAAAGGGCGACAAGGTCGTCATCCTGGCCGGCAAGAACAAAGGTCAGCACGGCGAAGTCACGCGAGTACTGCCCAAGCAGGACAAGGTTGTCGTCGACGGCGTCAATATCGCCGCGCGTCACCGCAAGCCGACCCAGCAAAATCCGCAGGGCGGTATCGAGCGGCGCGAAGCACCGCTGCATATTTCGAACATCGCGCTCGAAGATCCGAAGACGGGCAAACCGACCCGGGTCCGCTTCGAATCGGGCAAGGACGGCAATAAGGTTCGCGTCGCGGCGCGTTCCGGGGAGAAGATCGATGGCTGATTATACGCCGCGTCTACGTACGGACTATAAGGAACGCATCGTCAAGGCGATGACCGAGAAGTTCGGCTACAAGAATCACATGCAGATTCCACGCGTCGAAAAGGTTGTCATCAACATGGGTGTTGGTGATGCGACGCAGGACAAGAAGAAGGTCGACAAGGCCGTCGCCGAAATGGAAAAGATTGCCGGCCAGAAACCGGTGGTCACCAAGGCTAAGTTGTCGATCGCGAGCTTCAAGCTGCGCGAAGGTATGCCGATCGGCTGCAAGGTGACGTTGCGCGGCGATCGCATGTACGAATTTCTCGACCGGCTCGTGAATATCGCGCTGCCGCGGGTTCGCGACTTTCGCGGGCTCAACCCGAAGAGCTTCGACGGGCGTGGCAATTTCGCGATGGGCCTCAAGGAACAGATGGTCTTTCCCGAGATCAAATATGACGATGTCGACGAAGTGCGCGGCATGGATGTTATCGTGACGACTTCGGCGCCGAACGACGAGGAGGCGCGCGAATTGCTGCGGCTTTTCAACTTCCCGTTCCCGCCCGAGGAAAGCGACGAACAGGACGAGCAGAAAGCGGCATAAATTTCACCGTCGCCCCGGCGCAGGCCGGGGTCTCCACGGAAGCGGGGTCTCGCGATAATGCGGGACGACGAAACTGAAGAAAGGCAGAGAACTTAAGTCATGGCGAAACTGAGTTCCATCAATAAGAACGAGAAGCGCAAGCGTTTGGTCAAGAAATATGCGGCCAGATACGCTCGCCTCAAGGCGCAGGCGGACGATAAGTCGCTCGACGAGAGCGAGCGTCTGATCGCGCGTCTCAAAATGGCGGAAATTCCGCGCAATGCGAACCCGACTCGCGTCCGTAACCGGTGCGAGTTGAGCGGGCGTCCGCGCGGCTATTACCGTAAGTTCAAAATGTCGCGCATCGCGCTTCGTGATCTGGCCAACAAAGGCTTGATCCCGGGCGTGACGAAGTCGAGCTGGTAGGGGTTTAGCGAAATGTCGATGACCGATCCCCTGAGCGATATGCTCACCCGCATCCGCAATGGCCAGCAGGCGAAGAAGGACTCCGTCATGAGTCCGGCCTCGACGCTGCGGGCGCGGGTTCTCGAGGTGCTGCAGCGCGAAGGTTTCATCCGCGGATATAGCGAGGAAGATCTCGGTAAGCACAAAGGCTTGCGTATCGAACTCAAATATTTCGAGGG
>CAYQVL010000262.1:0-3387 GCA_964420825.1 uncultured Sphingomonadaceae bacterium | reverse complement strand
AAAACTTGTTTCTTGCGTTGCTCATTATAGCTCCTTCTCACAGATAGGAGCCTCCGGAAAACCCGGGACGCTTCAAGGCCAACGCTCCGCTAATCTATGCCGCAAGTTGTGCCGAATGTTCTGACAACGGACAGAGAGGCGACAAAGGTAACTCGAGCTGTTCCGGCCGCATAGGCTATTCGATCCGCCGCCGCAGCGCATAGCGCTGGAGCTTGCCGGTTGCCGTTTTGGGCAGCGCAGCGACGAATTCTATTGCGCGCGGATATTTGTATGGGGCGATCGCGGCTTTGACGTGCGACTGGAGCGCCTCGGCCAGCGCATCGCCGTTCTCCCACCCATCGGCGGCTACGACGAACGCTTTGACCAATTGCCCGCGCTCTTCGCATGGAACGCCGACAACGGCGCATTCTCGCACGGCAGGATGCCCGTAAAGCGCGGCTTCGACTTCGGGCGCGGCGATGTTGTAGCCTGATGAAATGATCATGTCGTCCGACCGCGCGACGAACCAGAAATAGCCCTCTTCGTCGAGCCGGTAGGTGTCGCCGGTGACGTTCCAGCCAGCGATCACATAATCATGCTGGCGCTCGTCATCGAGATAGCGGCAGCCGGTCGGCCCCTTGATGGCAAGCCGCCCGGTGCCGACCTTCATCGGCTCGCCGTTATCGTCGAGCACGGTAGCGCGATAGCCGGGCACCGCCTTGCCCGTGGCGCCGGGGCGGATATCGCCGCCGCTCGCCGAAATGAATATGTGCATCATTTCGGTCGCGCCTATGCCATCGATGATGCCGATGCCGGTTGCTGCTTGCCAGTCTTGCCATGTCGCGGCGGGCAGATGCTCGCCTGCCGAAACGCAGATCGTGAGCGAAGAGAGGTCGCGTCCATCGAGATGGCCGAGCATGGCGCGATAGGCGGTCGGCGCAGTCGCCAGCACGTCGACGCCGAACCCTTCGATCGTGTCGAGCAGCGCGGCAGGGCCCGGCTTTTCGAGTGTCACGGCTGTGCCGCTGAAGCGGAAGGGGAAAGCGAACTGCATGCCGAGCCCGAAGGTGAAGGCGAGCGGCGCGCTGCACAGCCAGCGCATGCCGCGTTCGGGCTTGAGCACATGGCGTGCGAAGCTGTCGGCCGAGGCGAGGATGTCACGGTGATAATGGACGCAGCCCTTGGGCACGCCGGTGGTGCCCGAGGTAAAGGCGATCAGCGCCGGGTCGTCGCGGCTGGTGTCGACGGGCACGTAGCCCGGCGCGACATCGCGCAACCGCGCTTCGAGCCCTCCGGATCCGGCATCGCCGTCATAGACGAGCCGCGAGACGACCGTCGCGGCCTCCTGCGCGCCGGTGTCGAAATCCTCGAGGCAGCGGCTATCGACAATCGCGTGGCTGACCTGCGCGCGCGTCAGGATTTTGGCGATCTCGCCTCCGCGCAGGATCGGCATGGTCGCAACTGCGATACCGCCGGCCTTTAGAATGCCAAGCCAGGCGGTGAAGAGCATCGCGCCATTGGGACCGTGCAGCAGCACTCGGTTCCCTGGATAAAGGCCTTCTTCCTCGGCGAGAAGCCTCGCTATGCGGTCCGAAAGATCGGCGATCTCGCCATAGCGCCAGCTGCCCTGCGCGTTGACGACAGCGGGAGAAGCCGGATCGCCGCCTTTCAGTAGCTCCACCGCCGCGTTGAGCCATTCAGGATAGTCGAGTTCTGGCAGATCGAAAACGAAGTCGGGCTGATCTTCGGGCATCGGAAGCCGATCGCGGACGAAGCTATCATAGGTCATGCGTCGGGCACCAACGCCGTGGTTTCGATTTCAACCTTGGCCTTGGGCTCGACGAGCCCCGATACCTCGACGACCGCCATCGCCGGGAAAGTCTTGCCGAAGATATCGCGCCAAGCGGCGCCGATCTCGCCGAGACTGGAGACATATTCGTCGCGGCTCGTCACATAGCAGGTCATCCGCACGATATGCTCGGGACCAGCTCCGTCCTCAGCGAGAATCGCACGCGTATTTTCGAGAATCTGCTTGAACTGTCCGGCCAGACCGGAGGCCGTGAAGCGCTCTTCGGCATCCCAGCCGACGATGCCGGCTGTAAAGATCATCCGCCCGCGCGCCGATACGCCATTGGTATAGCCCTTGGGCCGCCGCCACCCCGGCGGGAGCAGGATCTTGTGCGCGCTCATCAGTCGCCCTCGAACACAGGGTTTCGCTTGGCGGCGAACGCCTCGAAGGCGCGGCGGAAGTCCTGCGTCGCCATGCAGATTGCCTGCGCTTGGGCCTCCATTTCGATCGCCGTCTCGAGGCTGACATTCCATTCGGCGGCGAGCTGCGTCTTGGTGATGCCATGCGCGAAGGTCGGTCCGTCGGCGAGGCTGAGGGCAAGCGCCTGCGCTTCGGCGAGCAGGGCATCGGCTTCGACTAGGCGATTGTGGAAGCCCCAGGCTTCGCCTTCCTGCGCGGTCATTACCCGGCCTGTATAGAGCAGCTCCGAAGTGCGGCCCTGGCCGATGAGCCGCGGCAATATCGCGCAGGCGCCCATATCGCAGCCGGCAAGCCCGACGCGCGTGAACAAGAATGCGGTCTTGGTTACCGGTGTCGCGATCCGCATGTCCGAGGCCATCGCCATGATTGCGCCCGCGCCCATGCAGACGCCGTCGAGCGCGGCGATGACGGGTTGGGGGCAGCCGCGCATCGCTTTCACCAGATCGCCGGTCATCCGGGTGAAGCGCAGCAATTCGGGCATCGCCATCTCGGTCAGCGGGCCGATGATTTCGTGAACGTCGCCGCCCGAACTGAAATTGCCGCCCGCGCCGGCGACCACGACCGCCTTAACCTCCGGCGCATAGACGAGATCGCGAAAAGTATCGCGGAGCTCGGCATAGCTGTCAAAGGTTAGCGGATTCTTGCGCTCGGGCCGGTTGAGCCTGATCGTCGCAACGCCGTCGGCGAAATGCCAGAGGAAATGCTCGGGCGAAAAGCTGTCGGGGGTCATGCAGGTTCCTTCATTTTATCGGCGGCAATGGACTGTTTGAGCGCGCCGAGCAGCTCGTAAAGCGCGTCGCGCTCCGCGCCGCCGAGATCGGCGAGCATGGCGTCGATCCAGCCATGATGCGCGGTGGCGAGCTCGGCAAAATGCGTACGCCCGCTAGGCGAGAGGCTGACGATCGACGACCGGCCGTCGTTGGGCGAGGGCGCGATCGCGATATGGCTGTCGCGTTCGAGCGCACGGACGAGACCGGTGACATTGCCGTTCGAAACGAGCAACGCGCGCGAGAGCTGGCCCATCGTCATGCCCTGCGGATGGCGATCGAGCGCCGCGAGAACGTCGAAACGCGGCAGCGTCGATCCGTAGCCGTCTGCGAGACGCCGCTGGACGCGCTTCTCGATGACTATCGTGCACG
>CAYQVL010000261.1:0-3397 GCA_964420825.1 uncultured Sphingomonadaceae bacterium | reverse complement strand
TCGCGTCTGCATTTACCCGCCCGATGGCGCCGCGCGCTATCTGTCGCGGCACGGCGTCAAATGCGAACTCGTCGTCAGGCCTAGCGGAAATAGCGTCGCCAGCGCCTTGCTCGACGCCGCGCTGGAATTTTCCGCCGGCGCCATCGTGATGGGCGGTTATGGCCATTCGCGGCTGCGCGAATTTTTCCTCGGCGGGGCAACGCGCGAGATGCTCGAAACCAGCCGGGTTCCGCTGCTGTTCGGTCACTAACGCGAGCAAGCTACTACGTAGTTCTACCTATATAGGCCCCGTCGCGGCGTCGTGATATTGGCCGGTTCGTCGAGGAGAAACGATGACCGGGACAATCGGATATACGAGACGGCAGTTTATTGTCGGCGGAACGGCTTTGGCCGCGTGCGCAAATCCCGCCCTATCGGTCGCCGGCGCCACTCGGGCCTCGGCAGGCCCGCGAGCAAGCCTCGTCGCCGAGGCGATGGCCGCGCTCGGACGGCATCGCGGCAGCTTTGCCGTCACCGACAGGATAGGCATTGCCGATTTTTCGGCGCCGTCGGGATTGCCGCGCTTTTACGTCCTCGATGTTGCAAGCGGCGAGAGCCGCGCGCTGCTCGTTGCCCATGGACGGGGATCGGACCCCGCCCATACCGGTTGGCTCCAGAGCTTTTCAAATGCCCCGGGATCGGCCGCCACCTCGGCCGGCGCCTATCTTACCGGAGCGGCCTATACCGGCAGCCATGGCCCGTCGCGGCGGTTGACCGGCCTCGATCCCGCCAACAGCAACGCCGAGGCCCGCGCGATCGTCATCCATTCGGCCTGGTACGCCAATCCCTCAGTCGCCCGCGAGCAGGGCAAGCTGGGGCGCAGCGAAGGCTGTTTCGCCTTTCCCCAGGCCGATATCGATTTTGTCCTCGATCGGCTCGGCGAAGGCCGGATGATTTACGCCACAAGGAGCTGAGGGCCCGCTCTCGGGCCTGCTCCGTAAATCTCCTTACATCGGACCGATCGGCATCGGGCTATGGTCGCGTACATCTTGACCCGAGGTTGCGCTTTGAGGAGGCCGATATGCTCGAAATCATTCCCGCCGCCGCCGCCGACATCCTCGCCTTTCGCATCAGCGGTCATATCGATCGTATCGATGTCGAAACGGTGTTGGCCCGGCTCGAAACCGCGCTCGCCGCGAACGAGCGAACCCACCTGTTCGTAGAAATCGAAGACTTTCAGGGCATCGACTTCGACGCCCTTGCGCGCGACATCGCGGGCGGCCTTGCTCTGCTCGGCAAGCTCAGGCGTTTCGGGCGCATCGCCGTCGTCAGCGATGCGAGCTGGATTCGCTGGGCGAGCAAGATCGAAAGCGCGCTGCTGCCGTTCGTTTCCTACGAGACCTTCACCGCCGCTCAGCGCGAACAGGCGCTGGCCTGGGTCAGGGGCGAGCAGCCGTTGCCGCATGGGTCAACGCTCCGGATCATCGAAAGCGACAAGCCCGACGTCTTCGGTTTCGAACTCGACGGAAAGATAAGCGCCGCCGAGATCGACAGGCTTGCCAAGCATTTCAATGAAGCGATGGCGGAGCATGACCGCGTCAGCGTGGTCGGACGCATCAGGGATTTCGGCGGCCTCGAGCTCCGCTGCCTGCTCGACAGCGATTATTGGGCGATGAAACGCACCATGTTGGAGAAGCTCAACCGCTACGCGTTCGTCGGCGGGCCCGACTGGCTCAAACGCTGGGTCGATACGCTAAGTCCGCTGCTCAGGGTCAATATCCAGGTCTTCGACGAAGACGAGGAGGATGCGGCCTGGCGTTGGGTGAAGGCAAAACCGAAGACGAAAAAACTTGCCGTCGCCGCGTGATCGGAGATTAGCGCCAGCGCCCCGAACGATCAGTTGGTCATTCTTTGACCGGGCGCGCGCGATGAGCCGCATCTCCCTCACTGATTTGCGATTGCGCCCGCTCCCCCCTAATCGATGGAAAGAGGTGCCGGGCAGTATATGAAACCAGACGACACAGTAGCGCGTGATGACGGCAAGCGAGCGGCTCCCCTTGCGCTCAGCCGCCGCCAATATCTCCGCGCGATTATCGATACCGTGCCCGATGCGATGATCGTCATCGACAGCCGCGGCCGCATCATCGCCTTCGGCAACGGCGCCGAGGATATGTTCGGCTATCGCGAATCCGAACTCATCGGCGAAAACGTCAGCACATTGATGCCCTCGCCCGATCGCGAGCGCCACGACGAATATCTCGACCGGTACCTCAAAACCGGCGAAAAGCGGATCATCGGAATCGGCCGGCTGACAACCGCGCGGCGCCGCAGCGGCGCCACCTTTCCCATCGACCTTTCGGTCGGGGAGGCGCGCATCGGCAGCGAACGCGTCTTCACCGGCTTCATTCGCGATCTGACCGAGAGCGAGGAAGCCGAACGCCGGCTTCATGGCCTGCAGGCCGAACTCGCCCACGTCTCGAGAATATCCTCGATGGGGACCTTGGCGACCTCGCTCGCCCATGAATTGAACCAGCCGCTGACCGCCATCGTCAACTATGTAGAAACGGCGCGCGACATGCTCGGCGACCCCGATCCCGCGACCATCGCGACGCTCAAGGAAGCGCTGTCCGAATGCGCCGGCGAAGCCATGCGGGCGGGCCAGATCGTCCGGCGGCTGCGCGATTTCATCGCGCGAGGCGAAACCGATCGCCATGTCGTCAGCCTCGAACGTCTCGTCAACGAAGCCAGCGCGCTTGCACTGGTCAACGGCGACAGCACGGTCGAGGTCGAAATCCAGCTCGACGGGAAAGCGGACAGCGTGTTTGTCGATCGTATCCAGATCCAGCAGGTCATCCTCAACTTGCTTCGCAACGCTGTCGAGGCGATGGCAGGAACGCGGCAGCGCAGGATCAGGATTACGAGCAAGCGTGCCGGAGGCGGATTTGTCGAGGTGACGATCGCCGATAGCGGCCCGGGCCTCGACGCCGAGGTGGCGGAGCGCCTTTTTCAACCCTTTGTGAGCACGAAATCGAGCGGCATGGGCCTCGGCCTTTCAATCTGCCATACCATCATCAACGGCCATGGCGGCCGCATCTGGGCCGAGGCTTCGGATCTGGGGGGCACGAGTTTTCACTTTACGCTGATGGATGCCGAGGAGCTGCCCGATGACCGCACCTAAAAGCGCTATCTATCTCGTCGACGATGAAGAGGCGATCCGCCGGTCAGCGGGCTTTATGTTGCGCACCTCGGGCTATGCGGTGACGCCTTTCGCGTCCGGGGTCGAATTTCTCAAAGAGGTGAAACGGCTCGAGCCCGGCTGTGTGCTGCTTGACGTCCGCATGCCCGAGATCGACGGCCTCGACGTCCAGCGTTCGCTGCGCGAGCGCGGTATCGCCTATCCGGTTATCGTGATGACCGG
>CAYQVL010000260.1:0-3400 GCA_964420825.1 uncultured Sphingomonadaceae bacterium | reverse complement strand
CAAAAACGTGACCTTCGACGAGTTCAGGACGAGCGGGCAGGAGGCGAGGATTAGCCTTTGCCTGCCGGTTACAATCGCCTAAGCCTTACCTTCATGGCCACCGTACAGAAACCCGCCGCAGCAGACGCCGTCACCCTCGAAACGATCCGCAAGGCGCACGAGCGAATTGCCGATGCCATTGTGCGGACGCCGACGCTGCACAGCCGGACCTTCTCCGCAATAACCGGCGCGCAGGTCTGGCTCAAATTCGAGAATCTTCAGTTCACCGCCTCGTTCAAGGAGCGCGGCGCGCTCAACAAATTGCTCCAGCTCGACGAGAGCGAGCGCAAACGCGGCGTCATTGCAGCCTCGGCGGGCAACCATGCGCAGGGCGTCGCCTATCATGGCGCGCGGCTCGGCATTCCGGTGACGATCGTCATGCCCAAGTACACGCCGACGGTGAAGGTGCAGCAGACCGAGGATCATGGCGCGACGATCGTGCTGACGGGCGAGCGTTTCGACGACGCGCAGAAGCACGCCTATGAACTGGCCGAGGAGCGCGGGCTGGTCTTCGTCCATCCGTTCGACGATCGCGCGATCATCGCCGGGCAGGGCACGGCGGCGCTCGAAATGCTCGAAGACGTGCCCGAACTCGATACTCTATGCGTGCCGATCGGCGGCGGCGGGCTGATCTCGGGGATGGGGACGGCGGCCAAGGCGATCAATCCGGGGATCGAATTGATCGGCGTCGAGGCCGAGCTCTACCCATCGACCTACGCCAAGCTGCGCGGGCTCAAGCTGCCGTGCGAGGGCGACACGCTCGCCGAGGGCATCGCGGTCAAGGAGCCCGGCGTGCTGACTCTGGCGATCATCCGCGAGATCGTCGACGATATAGTCCTCGCCGGCGAACGCGATCTCGAACGCGCGGTGTCGCTGCTGCTGCAGATCGAAAAGACCGTCGTCGAAGGCGCCGGCGCGGCGGGGCTCGCGGCAATGCTCGCGCACCCCGCCAAGTTCAAGGGCAAGAATGTCGGGCTGATCCTGTGCGGCGGCAATATCGACACGCGGCTGCTCGCCAACGTTCTGCTCCGCGATCTCGCGCGCAACGGCCGGCTCGCGCGGCTGCGCATCCAGCTCCAGGATCGCCCCGGCGCGCTCTATCAGGTCGTCCGCTTGTTCGATCAGGAGCAGGTCAACATCATCGAGGTCTATCACCAGCGGATTTTCACGACGCTGCCCGCGAAGGGGTTGATCACCGATATCGAATGCGAAACGCGCGATCGCGAGCATCTCGAAAGGCTCGTCGCGGCGCTGCGCAAGGATGGCTATGAGGTGACGCCGGTGGAATTGGCATAAAGTCTTAGCAATATCCCGAGGTCCGTCATTGCGAACGCAGCGAAGCAATCCAGAGCCGAGCGCGCGATGCTCTGGATTGCCGCGTCGCCTGCGGCTCCTCGCAATGACGAAGCGTTAGACCAATTGGATCACCGCACGTCGGGATAATGCCGCTCGAGCGCGCGCTTACGCCCGAACGCCCAGCTCATGCCGCATTTCATGTAGATCCAATTGGCCTTGAGCGCGCCCCATTGGGCGACGCGGCGGTCCGATGTATGGACGATGCGCGGGACCATTTTGACGCGACCGATCGAGCACAGCCGCAGGCAGAGATCGACATCCTCCATGATGTTCATATCGGGATCGCAACCGCCGACGCGCAGGAAGTCCGCGCGGCGGAAGAACATCGCATGATCGCCGAAGAGCAGCCGCAGCCCGCGGACGAAGAGATGCGGGCGGAGCAGGATCGGGCCATACCAGGTCTTCGCCCAATTGTGCAGCGTCGTCCCCCAGCGGGTCTTTATACCGGTAAGAATTGGTGTGAAGCCCGCCAGTGAAATCTTTGGATTAACAAGCGTTTTTTCGATCACGGCGAGCGCGTCGGACGGCAGCTTGGTGTCGGCGTGGAGAACGCAGATCAGCGGCGCCTTGGCCGCATCGACGCCGCGGTTGATCTGCACTGCGCGGCCCTTGGCGCCATGCTCGATGACGGTGAACCCAGCCTCGCGCGCGAGCGCGACCGAGGCGTCGGCGCTGCCGCCATCGACGGCAATGACTTCGGCGGGGGCGGGCTCGAGCGCGGCGATATTGGCGACCACGGCGGGCAGAGCGGCTTCTTCGTCGAGCATCGGGATGACGATGGCGACGCGGCTTGGGCAGGTGAGCGTGGCGCTCATACCGCCAACTCGGGCCAGCGCGCGAGGTCTTCGGGATGGTCGCAATCGGACAGCGTTTCAAGCATTGCGGGGCGGATGTCGTGCGCGGACAGCCGTGCTTGCGTGCCTGCAAGCACGCTGTTTGTCCCCCAGACGATGCCGGCGAAAAGATAGTCCTGCGGTTCGGCGAGGCCTATCAGCCAATAGCCGCCGTCCTCGGCCGGACCGATCGCCACCGGCGTGTCGGCCAGCGCGGCGGCCGCGCGGGCGAGATGGCCGGGCTGCATATCGGGACAGTCGCTGCCGACGAAGATCACCGGGCATGGCGATGACGCGCGGCGCATCCGCTCGCCCAGATCGCCCGCGCCCTGTTCGGCATAGGCGAGGTCGCCGCCGAGCCAGTCGGTAAAGCGTTCGCGCGGCGCGCCGGTGAAGCGGATTTCGACCGGCATACCGCTCGCGCGCAGCGTGGCGACCGTCCTTTCGGTCAGCGTCCTGTGGAGCGCCGCCGCGCCGCTCGCGCCGAGCGCCGGGATCAGCCGCGTCTTGGCTTTGCCGGGTTCGGGCCAGCGAGTGAAAAGAACGATGCGAGGTTTCGCCATGGTGCGTCATACCGGTTCGCCGCGTCCCGGCCAAAGATTACCGTGCGCTAATTTTGGGTTTCGAGATAGGCGATCAGATTGGCGCGGTCCTGCGCATCGGGGATGCCTGCGAACGCCATCGTCGTGCCCGGCATGAATTCGCGCGGGCTTTCGAGATAGGCGAACAGCGCGCCGGGCGTCCAATCGCCATCGGCTGCCTGGTTGGCCGACGAATAGCCAAAGCCGCCAACGCTGCCGATATCGCTGCCGACGACGCGGTGGAGCGACGGGCCGACGCGGTTCTGACCGGGTGCGACCGAATGGCAGGCCATGCAGCGGCGAAACACCGCCTCGCCGGCGCTCGCATTGCCGGTCAGCGAAGCAAGATCGGCTGTCGCTTCAGGCGCTTCCGCGCTTGCGCGAGGGTCGCCGGTTTCTGGCGCTTCGCTCGCGGGTTCGCCGCCCGAACAGGCGGCCAGCGCGACAAATCCCGCAATCGCCCTCGCCCGCGTTGCAAGCTTCATCGTCATTCTCCCGGAGTGATGGCGAAATCACTGGTGACCCCTACGGGAATTGAACCCGTGTTTCAGCCGTGAAAGGGCCGCGTCCTAACCGCTAGACGAAGGGGCC
>CAYQVL010000259.1:0-3408 GCA_964420825.1 uncultured Sphingomonadaceae bacterium | reverse complement strand
GCCGCGCTCCAGATCGGCGCCGCTATAGACATGCGCGCCGAACCAGTCCGCAAGCCCCATCCTCTCGACGCAGCCTAGCAACCAGTCGCGATCGTTCGACGAGGCAATCGCCCGGCGGCGCGCGGCATGGGCTTCGAGAAAAGCGTCGAGTCCGGAAATCGCGGTCATCGTTTCGACATGCCGCGCGCGCCTCGCGATAGAATCCGGGCAGAAAATCCTTTGGAACGGGGCGACCGAGCTTGCCTTCGATTATATCGAGGCAATGCGACCATTGGCGGCCGCAATAGGCGTCGAGAGCCTCCTCATAGCTGGTTTGCAGGCCGATCGCGGTCAGGCGTTCGGCCATGACACTATTGGCGACGACCTCGCTATCGGCGATCACGCCGTCGAAATCGAAGATGATCGCCTCGAAGCGCATCGGCCTATGCGCGCGCGCCGAATAGCGCGGTGCCGATCCGAACATGCGTGGCGCCGCACATCACCGCGATCTCGAAATCGCCCGACATCCCCATGCTGAGCGCCGGCAGATGATGGCGACGGGCGAGCTTAGCGAGCAGCGCGAAATAGGGCGCGGGTTCGGTATCGAGCGGCGGTACGCACATCAATCCGGCAATGGCGAGCCCGGCGGTTTCAGCCTCGCGCAGCAGGTTTGGCAGGTCGCCGATCGCGCAGCCGCCCTTCTGCTCCTCATCGCCGATATCGACCTGGACGAAAAGCAGCGGCCGCCGCGCGGTCTTGTCGAACGCCTTGGCCAGCGCTTTCACCAGCGACGGGCGATCGACCGAGTGGATCGCGTCGAACAGCGCGACGGCATCCTCGGCCTTGTTCGACTGGAGCCCGCCGACGAGATGGAGCTCGATATCGGGATTGGCGGCGCGCAATTCGGGCCATTTCGCCTGCGCTTCCTGAACTCGGTTTTCGCCGAAACGGCGCTGACCCGCGGCAATCAGCGGCGCGATGGCCGAAATCCCGTGCATTTTCGAGATCGCGATCAGCGCCACATCGTCGGGCCCGCGACCTGCTTTCCTCGCCGCGGCCGCGATCCTGTCGCGCACCGCCTGCAAGCGATCTTCTGGGGAAGCCGGATTGTCGCGCGACGCCATGGCGCTTGCTATAGCAGCGCGGTGCCGCCTCGCCACCCTCTCCCGCGCCTTTGGCTGATGACCGACGAGCGGCAGGGCGAGGCCCTATGGCCGGCGTTGCGCGCGCTGCCGCGGGGAAGCGGCGTTGTCATACGCCATCATGCGCGGGGCGAGAAGGAGCGCCGGGCGCTGATCGCCAGCGCCCGGATAATCGCCCGGCGACGTCGGCTGATGGTCGTTGTCGCCGGGGCCGAAAGGCAGGCGCAGCGGGCGCGTGCCGATGGCTTCCACAAGCGATCGGCGCGCATCGCACACGGGGCGTTGATCCACACGGTAGCGGTCCATAATCGCCAAGAGCTGGTAATGGCGGAGCGAGCGCACGCCGATCTGATATTTGTTTCGCCGGTGTTCGCTACGCGCTCGCATCACGGCGCGCGCGCGCTTGGCCGCGCGCGTTTCGCCTGGCTTGCCAGACGCACGAAAATACCCGTCATAGCGCTGGGCGGCATGACCGCGCGGCGCTGGCGCTCGCTGCGCGAGCGCGGCGCCTATGGCTGGGCGGCCATCGACGCGCTGACGCCGCCGCAATAGCGCGGCGCGCCCATTGACTCAGAAAATTGCGATGCGCCGCGGCGAAACCGCGCCGTTAAAAGCGAAAGGCGGTGCCGATATAGACGGCCTGGCTGTCCTGGCGCTCGTCGGCGGGGCGTTCGAGCCGATGCTGACGCTGATAACGGACGCCGCCGGTGATATCGATATTGTTGGCGATCGAATAGGAGCCGCCGACGTCAAGCGCAACGCGCTCTTCATTGTCGATCAGGCTCGGCGGCGTATCGCCAGCCGGGCGATCGCCCGAAAGCTGGACGCGAGTGCTCCAGCGGTTGCCCGCGTAGCTGACCCCGACATCCGCCGATTCGCGGCTGCGGCCGGGAAGCACGCCATTATCGACGCGGCCGAGGTCCCCCGAAATCGAAAAGCGCCGCCAGCCGACCGAAACGCCAAGATTATAGGCCGATGGCGTAATCGCCGTAACCGCCGAGGACGACGACGAGACCATCGCGAATTCGGCGTCGCGCAGCGCCTGCGCCGGCGACGAACTGCGCGCACGCACCGCAACCGTCACCGGGCGATCGTTCTGGCGCGAGGCCGAAGGCGTAAAACGCATACCGCGGCTCGAAATGCCGGCAAGGCGCAAGGCGCGCGCCATGCGCGGATCAGCCGAAGCGGGCGTGAATGTACCAAGGTTGGCGGGCGGGCGCAGCGACAGGGCGCGCGCCTGCGACTCGGCCTCGCCGGGCAATGCCGTCACACCGGCGGTGACAAGAGCCACGCCGGCAAGTGCTGCAAAGGTAAAACGCCCGGTCATCAGCTTGCACTATTCTCCTGTGAGCTTGCCCTAGCATAAAGCTTCCGAGTCGCGCCACCGGTTCGAGTCGAATCGGCGTCAAGTGTTGCGTATCTTCCACAACTTGCCGGCCCACCGATCGGTCGCGCCCGGAAAACGCCGCTTGCGGGCCGGGGCGCAGCGTTTATAAGCTGACGCGAAACGCATTTTATCAGACTTTCAAGGTGCCCGCCATGTCCCGCTTGCCTGCCCTCCTACTGGCCGCCCTTCTGCCGCTCGCATTGGCGGCCTGCGGCGGCGGCGGCGATCGCCCGGCACGCGGTCTCGCGCCGTCGCAGACGACGATGATCGGTGTGAACAGCTATTTGTGGCGCGCAACGCTCGATACGCTGCGTTTCATGCCGCTCGCGCAGACCGATTCGGCGGGCGGCGTCATCGTCACCGACTGGTACGCCAATCCCGCCGCGCCGACCGAGCGGATGAAGCTCACCGTTACCATCCTCGATAGCGATCTGCGCGCCGATGCGCTCAGCGTCGCCGCCTCTCGTCAGCTTTACAACGGCACCCAGTGGCTCGAATCGCCGGTCCAGGCCGCGACCGTCCAGCGGCTCGAAGAAATCATCCTTACCCGCGCCCGCGAGCTTCGCCGTAGCGCCGTCGTCGGCTAAACCAGCCCTTTGATTATGGTAATGACACCGGCGCGCCGGACAAAGGCCCCTTAAATGCCGTCACGCTTTAACCCGCAGGCGGCCGATGCGCGCTGGCAAAGGGCGTGGGACGCCGCCCGGAGTTTCACCGCCGACACCGTGTCGAACAAGCCCAAAAGCTATGTGCTCGAGATGTTCCCCTATCCCTCCGGGCGCATCCATATGGGCCATGTCCGCAATTATACGATGGGCGACGTGCTCGCCCGCTTCCGCCGGATGACCGGGTATGAGGTGCTCCATCCGATGGGCTGGGACGCCTTCGGGATGCCGGCGG
>CAYQVL010000258.1:0-3426 GCA_964420825.1 uncultured Sphingomonadaceae bacterium | reverse complement strand
GCTTTATCCGGCAAGCGCGCGACTGTTCGACCAGATCGACGTCAAGATGGGCGATTATATCTCGCGGCTGCTCAGTGTCGATCGCGGCGAGGCGCGGCGTGTCCAGAAGGCGTTTTTTCACTCGCACGGCACGACGCTGTCGGGGCTGATGGAGGCGCATGGCGTCGAGCCGAACGATTTTCTCGATTATGTCCACGACATCGATCTGGCGGTAATCGACGAGGATCGCGCGCTCGTCGAAGCGATCGCCGCGCTTCCCGGCCGCAAGTTCGTTTTCACCAATGGCGATGCTAGCTATGCCGGGCGCGTGCTCGAGCGTCTCGGGCTCGGCGCGAGCTTCGAGGCGGTACACGACATCCATGCCTGCAACTATATCCCCAAGCCCGATCCGCGCAGCTATGCCGAAATGTGCGCGGCGCTCGCCATCGATCCCGAACGCGCGCTGTTCGTCGAGGATATGGCGCGCAATCTCAAACCCGCTAAGGCGCTTGGCATGACTACGGTGTGGGTCAATAACGGCTCCGAACGCGGCAGCCACCAAGCCGACGAAGCCTATATCGACATCGAGATCGCGGCGGTCACGCCTTGGCTCGCAGATCTGCTGGAGGATGCATGACCGATACGCTTGCCAAGACGATCGAAGCGGGCTGGGACCGCCGCGAAAGCATCGGCGCGACCACCGGCGGAGAATTGCGCGATGCGGTCGAGACCGCGCTCGCCCGGCTCGATGCGGGCGAGGCGCGCGTCGCCGAGAAGTTCGAGGGAGAATGGGTTCTCCACCAATGGCTCAAGAAGGCCGTGCTGCTGTCTTTCCGCCTCAACGACATGACGCTGATCGAGGGCTCCAACGGCGGCGGCCATTGGTGGGACAAGGTGCCGTCGAAATTCGCCGATTGGGGCGAGGAGCAGTTTCGCGAGGCGGGTTTCCGCGCGGTTCCCGGCTCGATCGTCCGCCGCGGCGCCTTTGTCGGTAAGGGCGCGGTGCTGATGCCGAGCTTCGTCAATATCGGCGCCTATGTCGGCGAGGGGTCGATGATCGACGGTTGGGCGACGGTCGGAAGCTGTGCGCAGATCGGCAAGAACGTCCATATTTCGGGCGGCGCGGGTATCGGCGGCGTGCTTGAGCCGTTGCAGGCCAAGCCGACGATCATCGAGGACGATTGCTTTATCGGCGCGCGCTCCGAAGTCGCCGAGGGCGTCATCGTCGAACAGGGATCGGTGCTCTCGATGGGCGTCTATCTCGGCGCCTCGACGAAGATCATCGACCGCTTTACCGGCGAGATCTTCCAGGGCCGTGTGCCGGCCTATTCGGTCGTCGTCCCGGGCTCGACGCCCAACCGCCAGACCGTCGACGGCGACCTCGCGCCGAGCCTCTATTGCGCCGTCATCGTCAAACGCGTCGACGCGCAGACGCGCTCGAAGACGAGCGTCAACGAACTCCTGCGCGACTGACGCACGGGAGCGCCGCCCGGCCGCTCCAGCGTTGCGGCTTTGCGCGGACCGGCACGCCGAGCACCAGTGCGACCAGCAGGAGCGCGGGCACGGCGCCCGCATATGGCCGATATGCTCGGGCTTGCTCGTCGCCTGCACCGCCATGATCACCGCGTGGACGACGCTCGACCGGACGGTCAGACCAAAGCGAGCGGATAGATCAGGCAGAAAATCGCCCCGGACGGGACAAGCGCGACCTGAGAAAGCTATAGCCTCCGATCATAAAGCCCTCCCCGGCCTTGGTCCGACTTATGCTCCCGGGCGGGAGCGGCCGGCCAGCCACGATTCCGGACAGGTGCGAATGGAGGCTGGCGCGAGGCGAGGCGTCATTCCCCCAGCGCCCCCGAAATCAGCCGCTGCGCGCGTTCGCCCGACCAGTCCATGCCGCCGGTGACGCGGAACAGCTCGGAGCCGTCGGCGTCGTAGAGGATCGTCACCGGCAGCGTTTCCGATCCGATCGCCGCCATCATCACGTTTTCCTCGTCGAGCCATGGCTCGAGATGACGAAAGCCGCGTTCGGCGAGGAACGGCGTGACGACTGCCGCGCCCTGCAAATCCTCGCTGATCGTCAGCACCTTGAGGCGTCCCGCTTCGCGCTCGGCGAGGAGGTCGAGCGTCGGCATTTCGGAGATGTAGGGCGCGCACCAGGTCGCCCAGAGATTGACGAGCAGCGGCCGGCCTTCGTAATCGCCGATCCGCATGTCCTCGCCCCGCGGGTTCGAAAATGCGATATCGGGCGCCGCCATGCCGCGATAATCGACGCTGACCACGCCCATCGCTTCGCTGCCCTCATAAGTTGGCCCGCCGGTGCCGCCGGGCACGCCCGAGGCGGCGGCGTCCGGCGTTTCGGCCGACCGACCCGCTTGCGGGGTGTCGCCGCTTTGCCTATCGCAAGCGGCGAAAAGCGGCGCGCACGCGAGAAGCAGGGCGATCAGGCAACGCATGGACGAGAGCAAGGGCGATTCCAATCAGATGTGGGGCGGTCGGTTCGCCGAAGGCCCCGCCGCGGTGATGCGTGAGATTAACGCCTCGATCCCGTTCGACAAGCGCTTGTGGCGGCAGGACATCGCCGCGAGCAAGGCTCATGTCGCGATGCTCGGCGCGCAAGGCATCGTTTCGGGCGCGGATGCCCGGGCAATACGCGAAGGTCTCGACAGCATCGCCGCCGAATATGATGCCGATGGCGTGCCCGAAAATCTCGACCTCGAAGACATCCATATGCATGTCGAAAGCCGGCTCGCCGAGCTGATCGGCCCGGTCGCCGGGCGGCTCCATACCGCGCGCTCGCGCAACGATCAGGTGGCGACCGACTTCCGGCTCTGGGTGCGCGACGCTATCGACGCCGTCGACGCCGGCCTCGAAGCCTTCCAGAAAGCGCTGGTGGCGCGCGCTGGGGAGCATGCCGATACGGTGATGCCGGGGTTCACCCATCTGCAGTCCGCGCAGCCGGTGACGCTTGGCCACCATCTCATGGCCTATTTCGAAATGGCCAAGCGCGATCGCAGCCGTTTCGCCGACGCGCGCGCGCGGATGAACGAGTCGCCGCTGGGCAGCGCCGCGCTTGCGGGCACCGGTTTCGCCATCGACCGCGACGCGACGGCGGCGGCGCTCGGCTTCGACCGGCCGGCGGGCAATTCGCTCGACGCCGTATCGGACCGCGATTTCGCGCTCGATTATCTGATGGCGGCGGCGGTGGCGGCGCTGCACCTGTCGCGGCTCGCCGAGGAGCTGATCATCTGGGCGAGCCAGCCCTTCGGCTTCGTCCGCCTGCCCGACGACTATTCGACCGGCTCCTCGATCATGCCGCAAAAGCGCAATCCCGACGCCGCCGAGCTGGTGCGCGGCCATGCGGGCCGAATCGTCGGCGCATTGACGGCGCTGATGATGACGATGAAGGGGCTGCCGCTCGCCTATGCCAAGGACATGCAGGACGAC
>CAYQVL010000257.1:0-3428 GCA_964420825.1 uncultured Sphingomonadaceae bacterium | reverse complement strand
CGGTAGCGGGACGCTGATCAGCTTCGATCAGCATCGCGATTTCGTAGAGGCGACGGGCAATTGGCTCGCCGATTACGATCTGACCGCCGACCTGCGGTGCGTTCGGCTCGTCGAATCGCCGGGGGGCTGGCCCGGCCTATGGTACGATCATGGCATGCTGCCCGAACGGATCGACCTGATCATCATCGACGGGCCGCCCTGGACGATCCATCCGCTGACGCGCGGCGCGGCCGAGAGCGTCTTCGATAGGCTCGCACCGGACGGCATGATCATGCTCGACGACGGCGCGCGGCCCGGCGAACGCATCGTCCGCCGGCGCTGGGCAAAAATGCATCCCGATTTCGATTTTACTCTGGTGCGCGAGGGCGCCAAGGGCACCGTGATCGGCACCCGCAAGAAATAAAAAGAGCGGTGGACTGTCTCCGGCCCACCGCTCCAATCAGGTGCGATATTATGCGCCAGGCTTGTCAGGCGCGGTCTCGGCCGGAGTTTCGGCCGACATCGCGGCCGCGTCTTCGGCCTTTTGCGCATCGAGCGCGGCTTCTTCTTCGGCACTCAGCACCGGGGTATTTTCGGCTTCGCTCGACACAGCCTTGGCCGCCTCGGCGGCCGCCTGCTCTTCGGCGGTAGGCTCGGGACCGCCACCGGCCTGCGCCAGCGACGGCAAGGCCAAGGCCGAGGCCAGAACGGCTGCATAGACAAATATCTTCATCATCGAATCTCCTGTGGTACGCGGCGGCACATGGCCGCGCACAACGAATTGGGTAGCCGCTCGCCATTTGTCCAGAGGTTCGTCGCCGAAGCGGGCGCCGCGGCGGACTAAACGTCGTCCGCCGAGATCAGTTCGACGCGATCGAGTTCGCCCGTCATGCTGGCGACGACGGTGGCGACCGCGGCATCTCCCGAGACATTCGTCGTCGTTCGCATCATGTCCATGATCCGGTCGATACCGGCGACGAAGGCGATGGTTTCGAGCGGCACGCCGACGGCGCCGAAAACCAGACTCATCATAATCAGCCCCGAACCCGGTATGCCCGCGGCGCCGACCGCGCCGAGCGTCGCAAGGATCGAGATCAGGAAATATTGCGACCAGCTCAGCTCGACGCCGAATATCTGCGCGCCGAACAGCGTGGCAAGCCCGAGATACATCGCCGTGCCGTTCATATTGATCGTTGCGCCGAGCGATACGACGAAGCTCGACACACTCGGCGACACGCCGAGGTTGCGCTGGGTGCAGCGCAAGGTCACGGGGATCGTCGCATTCGACGAGGCAGTCGAATAGGATACCGCCATCGCATCGACGATACCGCGGAAGAAATCGATCACCGGCACCTTGGCGAGATAGCGCACCATCAGCGAATACATGACGAAGATGATCAACAGACAACCGACATAATTGAGCACGACGACCTTGGCGAGCGGCAGCAACGCTTCGAAGCCGAACGTGCCGGCGACCCAGGCCATCAGCGCGAAGACGCCGAATGGCGTCAACTCCATGACCACCATCGTAACCTTTTGCATGATGATCGCGCCCGAATCGAAGATCTTCGCGGCGGGCTCTCCTTCTTCCTTGGCCATCAAAATGCCGATCCCGATGAGCAGGGCAAAGACGATCAGCGGCAGAACCTGGACGTCCGCCATCACCTGAACCGGGCTTTCGGGCACCATCGAGAGGATCATATCGGTCACGCCGACCGGATTGGCCTCGGGTATCTCGGCGCCTGCGGGCAACTGCGCGTCGAGCCCCGCTCCCGGCGCGAACACCGTTCCCATCAGCAAGCCGAGCCAGACGGCGATCTGGCCGGTGACGACGAACAGCAAAAGCGCTCGTCCGCCGACGCTGCCGAGCTTGCGGAGATCGCCGATCGCCGCGACACCCGAAACGAGGCTGAAGAAGATCAGAGGGACGACAAGCATCTTGATCGCGCGGATGAAAAGGTCGCCGATCCATTTGATGCTTTCGGCATCCGGCCCCCAGAGCAGACCGGTCACGACCCCGAGGATCAGCGCGCCGACGACGCGCTGCCAGAGGGGAATGGAAAACCAGAATTTCATGCCTCACTCACCTCCGCCGCGCCTTGGTCAGGCAAGCTAGAGGCAGCGCCCGTCCACCGCAACTCCTACGCAAACAGGAAGGCGATCGTCGAGCAGGTCGTCAGCCCGACGACGAAGGTCAGCGGCAGACCCGCCTTGATGAAGTCGACGAAGCGGTAATTGCCCGCCGCGTAAACCAGCGTGTTTGTCTGGTAACCGATCGGCGTCGCGAAACTCGCCGAGGCGGCGAACATCACGGTTATGACGAGCGGCCTCGGATCGACGCCGAGCTGGTTGGCGAGGCCGATGACGATCGGCGTGACGACAACCGCGACGGCGTTGTTGGTGACGATCTCGGTCAGCGTCACCGAGACGAGATAGACGACGAAGATCAGAGACCAGGGCGGCGCGCTCTCGAGAATTGGAACTGCCGCATCGACGATAAGCTGGACGCTGCCCGCCTGTTCGAGACCGACGCCGACCGCGAGCATTGCGAAAATCAAAATCAGCACATTGCCGTCGATCGACGCCCAGGCTTCCTCGGCATCGATACAGCGCGCGGCGAGAATCGCGCCCATCGCCATGATCGCCGCGATCGCGATCGACACGATGTTGAGCGCGGCGAGCACGACCACCGCGGCCAGTGCGACGATGGCGATCGGTGCGCGGTCGCGCCGGAATTCGCGCGTCCTCGTCTGCCCGACGCCGAGCAGATTGGGGTTGTCGTACATCCGCCGGATGGCGTCTTCGGAGCCCGTGACGAGCAAGCGGTCGGCGGCGCGCATCCGCGCGTTGGGCAGGTCGGGACCAGGCAGGTGGCGATGGCGCGTTATGCCGAGAATGCGGACGCGAAGCCGGTTGAGGAAAGGGATGTCGACGAGCCGCCGGCCAAGGCTCGGATGCGTCGGCGCGATCGTGGCCTCGACGAGCGCCTCGCTATTGGCGCCGGGTCCGTTGCGGCCGGCGATACCCATTTCGAACTGCCGGGTCCGGCGCAGCGACAACAATTCGGCCATGTCGGTGCTGATCATCAGGCGATCGTCCGCCATGGCGATTTCCTCGCGTATGTTGTGGCGGATGAAATTGCCGCCGCGCTTGATTGCCAGCACCTTGAGCCGGCTCGGCCTGAGCGCCGAGATCTCGCCATAGGCCCGGCCGATGACCTCGCTCTCGTCGGTCACGGTCAGCTCGGTCAGGAAATCGGTGCCCTCGCTGCTCGCGTAAAGCGTGTCGGGACCGCCTTTGGGAAGCAGCAGCGGGCCTAATATGAATAGCGTAAGCGAACCCGCCGCCGCTGCCAGCAAGCCATAGGGCGTTATTTCGAAAATCCCGAACGGCGCGAGTCCCCGGTCGCGCGCGACGGCGTCGACAATGAGGTTGGTCGATGTGCCGAT
>CAYQVL010000256.1:0-3435 GCA_964420825.1 uncultured Sphingomonadaceae bacterium | reverse complement strand
TTGGCCCGAGAGGCGTCGCCTGCGCGCCGCCCATCCTATCGGTGAAACCGGCATAGAGCGCGCGCCCGGCGCGCCCCCCGGAGAAGCGGACATCGCCGTCAAACGCCATTGCGCCGCCGCGCTCGGTCACGCGGTAATGGCCGTTCAGCGCAGCGTTACGCGCCATCGCGTCGGTTGTCCGCAATCTGGTGCCTGTCAGCGTCACCGTTCCCGCAGTTTTGTCTGCCGAACCGTCGAATTCGATCCGGCCGCGCACGGGGCCCGCCCGAATCCTGCTCTGCGCGAGCGAGGCAAGCGAAAGATCTGCGCCGCCTCCCCAGCGTTCGAAGCTCTCCGAGAAGATCGCGTCGACCGCAAGCCTCGGTTCGGCGATGCGCAAATCGGGGCAGGTTACAGCATCCGCGCGAAGCGGGCCTTTGACCGCCGGTCGCCGTCCGGTGATGAGGATAGCCGCGTTGAGCCGCAACCGTCGGGCGCGGCAATCTCCCACATTGAAGGCCGGGCTGCCCGCCGCGACATAGCCGGCGAAACCGTCATTGAGCGGCCCCGAACCCGCGAGCGTCGCGACAACCGGTCCGTAGGGAGTCGCCAATCGCACGCGCGCATCGCTAACCGTGACGTCGATTTCGGGCAATTTGATCGGTTCGCCCGTCGGTTCGGGAAGCAGGTCGTCGACCTGGCCGAAGGTCAGCCTCCCGTCGATGAGTTCGCCGCGCAGTCGAACGCCATGGGCGACGATCCGCCGAACCTCGGGGACGCCGAAACCGAGCCGGACGTGAAGTTCGGCCCATTGCGCGGTGAGATCGGGATCGTCGGGATCGCCGATGACGAGATTCTCGATTCGCTGCCGCGTCGGCGCGAATTGGGTGATTTCATAGCTGCCGGTGACGCCGCGGCGCGCGAGTTCGCGGTCGATGAAATTGGCGGCCAGCGGTTTGCGCTGTGACCAGGCGATCATCAGCGCAAGCAGGAGCAGCAAAAGAAAACCGCCAACCCATAGCGGCCAGCGACGGCGCGTCGCGTTTTCAGGCTCTTGCGTCTCTTCCGTCACGTTCCGCCCCTAGCGCGATTGCGTGAGCCCCGCCATCCCGATAACTCGGTGTCATGGCAGACGTTCCCAATGACGGCAGCGGCCATCGCGCGCGCTTGCGCAAACGCCTGATCGAGGGCGGACCCGAAGCGCTGCTCGATCACGAGCTCGTCGAATTCCTGCTGGGCCTGTCGATAAAGCGCCGCGACACCAAGGCACTGGCGAAGGCGCTCATCGCCGAATTCGGGAGTTTCGGTGCGCTGTTATCGGCCGATCCCGAAGCGCTCGGCCATGCCCGCGCCGGCAAGCTCGGCGAAACGACGATCGCGGCGCTGATGATCGCCAAGGCCTCGGCGCTGCGCCTTCTCGCAAGCGATGTGCGCAATCGCCCCGTGCTCTCCAACTGGCAGGCGCTGCTCGACTACCTCCATGCCGATCTGGCGCACCAGCCGATCGAACGCGTCCGCGTCCTTCATCTCGACGCCAAGAACGTCCTTATCCGCGATGAACTCGTCACCGAGGGGTCGATCGATCAGGCGGCCGTCTATGTCCGCGAAATCATCCGCCGCGCGATCGACCTCCACGCGAGCAGCCTGATCCTCGTCCACAATCATCCGAGCGGCGACCCCTCGCCGAGCAAGGCGGACATACAGCTCACCCGCGAGATATCCGAAGCCGCCCGCCCGCTCGGCATCACGGTGCACGACCACCTGATTATCGGCGCCAAAGGCCAAAGCAGCCTGCGCAGTATGGGGCTGATCTAAAGCTTGTCAGTGATGACGTGGAATAGAACCCCCCCCCCGGGGGGAAGGGGAGGCGTTCTCATTGGCGTCTTTGAAACCGCTTAGCCGGCCAGAAATCCGGTCAGCTCGGTGGGCGACAGGCCTGAGCTGCTGTCGATATCGGCTTGGATGAAGGCGCTTTCTGCCCAGACGTCGATCTCGGCCTGCTCCAACGTCGCCTCGAACTGGGCGGTGAACATCGGTACGATCCACTCGGCGAACTCGGCTTGCGACAGCTCGCCATCGCCATCGGCGTCGCGATTGGGGAATTCCTGTGCGACAAAGGCGGCGACCTGCGCCGGATCGTTGGTGGCTTGCGCTTCGGCAGTCGCTTCGGCGTCGGTCACCGGCTGCGTATCGGCGGCGACATCGGCCCCCACAGCTACACCGGTGAAGGCGTCAACCTCGGCGGGCGGCGCGGTCAATTCGGTCTGGGTCGAAAGATCGGCCTGCGTTTCGACGCCGGCACCCGCTTCGGGCAATGGCGTATCGACGGGCATCTGGGCGGCAAGCGGCGCCGCTAGGGCGGCCACACTCGCGCATGCGATAAGACGTAGCACTTTCATTCTCCTGTCTGAGGCCGGCGAGGGAGCCGGCCATCGCGCGATCAACCCCGGCCTCGCGATTCGGTTCCGGCCCTGTTTCGCTTTACCGATCATTTACCGCGTCTTGTCATGCGGCTGTGCGAAAACCGCGATGAAGCGCAGACAGATTCGCCGATGACGCGCAATTGCCGGGGCGCCGCGCCTCTGATAGGCGGCGGCCACATAGTCGGGCGACTCCATTCAATCCCGCCAACGAACAGGAAATCCGCATGATCCCCCGCTATTCCCGGCCCGAAATGGCCGCTCTCTGGGAACCCGAAGCCAAGTACCGCATCTGGTTCGAGATCGAGGCGCATGCGCTCGACAAGATGGCCGAGATGGGCAAGGTTCCCGCGAATTCGGCCAAGGCCGTGCGGGAACGCGGGGCGTTCGAGGTCGAACGGATCGACGCGATCGAGGCCGAGGTCAAGCATGACGTCATCGCGTTCCTTACGAACGTCGCCGAGCATGTCGGCGAGGAAGCGCGGTTCCTCCACCAGGGGATGACGAGCTCCGACGTGCTCGACACCTGCCTCGCGGTCCAGCTCGCGCGCGCTTCGGACATATTGCTCGCCGATCTCGATGCTTTGCTCGAAGCGCTCAAGCGCCGCGCGCTCGAGCATAAACTGACCCCGACGATCGGCCGCAGCCACGGCATCCACGCTGAGCCGGTTACCTTCGGGCTCAAGCTCGCCCAGGCCTATGCCGAGTTCGATCGCTGCAAGGCGCGGCTGATCGCGGCGCGCGAGGAGATCGCGACCGGCGCGATTTCGGGCGCGGTCGGCACCTTCGCCAATATCGATCCCGCGATCGAAGCCTATGTCGCCGACAAGATGGGCCTCGCCATCGAGCCAGTCTCGTCTCAGGTCATCCCGCGCGATCGCCATGCGATGTTCTTCGCGACGCTCGGCGTCATCGCCTCGTCGGTTGAGCGGCTCGCGACCGAAATCCGTCACCTCCAGCGCACCGAGGTGCTCGAGGCCGAGGAATATTTCTCGCCCGGGCAAAAGGGCTCGTCGGCGATGCCGCACAAGCGCAA
>CAYQVL010000255.1:0-3436 GCA_964420825.1 uncultured Sphingomonadaceae bacterium | reverse complement strand
CTGGCGGTCTATTCGGCGGACTGTCCTCCGCGCCTGGATCCGCCGCCGAGCGCGGCGCCCGCCGTAGCGACCGACGCCATATCGGCCGTCGATTTCGTAGACGAGGTTCCGGCCCCATCGCGAGAACGAGAAGAGCCGCCGCCGCCCGATCCCGAAGCCCGCGCCCAATCCTATCTTGGCCCCGACGCGCCGCTGCGCGACCGCCTGTCCGAGGCCTATCATTTCTTCGGATACGCGCTCGATGGCGAAGGCGAATACAGCCCCCAGGCCTGGCTCAACACGCTGCGCGATCTTGTCGAGGAAGCCGAGCGCCAGGCCCGGGGCGCCCGCGTGTTCGGAAATCTGAGCACGGTCGACCCCGAAGAGGCGCGCCTACTGAGCGAGGGGGCGCGAAGCCTGCTGAACGACGCCGAGCAGGCGTTCGACGACAGCCTGGCTCCCGAAACCGGTCCCGCGGAGCCGCCGCCGGAGGCGGATACGCCCGCCGCGCCCGAAAGCGTTTACCAGCCCGGCATCAGGCGGCTACTCGAATTGTCGGTGTACGGAGATCTGACCAGGCTCGACCTGCCCGAGACGGGCATCGGCGTCCAGCGGGAGGGCGCGCCGGGCACCGCCCCGGAAAGCTTCGCCGGCGCCACCAGCGGCAAGGTCACCACCTATGGCGGCGGCGGCTCGTTGAGCCTGCCCTGGCTGACCATCGGATTGAGCTATCAGGAAGGCGAGGCGGCGAACGATTTTACCGTTCCGGGAGGTTCGGGCATCGATTCGGGCATCGTCTACGGCGCGCTCAGCCCGGGCGGCAGCTCTGGGATCATCACGCCGTTCGGGCTGAGCGGCGAAACCGAGGTCGACTACAAGGCCTTCACGCTGTTTGGAGCGCGGCGCCTCGCGAACCGTTCGATGCTCAACGAGCGCCGCGCTCTTGGCGCCCTATTTGGCATCGACGTGAGCGCCTACGGCGGCTACACCCGCGTCGAGCGCGACTATATGGGCTTGGCCAGATACGCCGGCGCATCGGGCGGTTTCGTGTTCCAGTTCAGCCAGGAGCGCGCGCAGAGCATCGACGAGGATTTCTTCGAGGCCGGCCTGCGGGGAACGGTGTCGATCTCGCTCGGCGCATCGCTGACCGGCCATATCTTCGGCTCGTCAGGGCTCTATTACCGCCAAACCGAACTCGATTCCTTCGAGCGCAACATGAGCAACTTCGGTCCCCTTGAGGATCGCGATTTTACGATCGAGATGCAGCAATCCGACAACGGTTTCGGCTATCATGGCTCGCTCGGCGCCGGCCTGTCGGTCGCGGTCGGCGGCAACGTAACGCTTGGCGTCGCCGGAGCTGTCGAATACCGATCCGACATCGGCGCGATCTTCAATCCCTCATCGGGCGATCAGGTGTTTTTCGACGGACTCTCCACCGAATTGACTACCGGGCACGTTTGGGCAAGGCATATCAGAATCGGCGCACGGCTCCGGTTCTGATCGGTCGCGATTTGCCCCACGGACGCGCCGCGCGATCGTGGCCGCGCGATAAGTTGCGTCACCTGGCTGCCGAAATCGACGATCAATATGGTTTCTGAATGGGTCGCGGCTGCGGGCAAATCTGTGGGCTGGTCCGTCATGGGTGAGCAATAGTTTTGCCGCCCCGGCCTGTCCAGCGAAGGCCGCCGCTCGCTTGGTTAACGGTCTGTTGTATTTTTAGGATTAATACGTGATTCCATAGGTTAATTGGAGCGCCCATGCCCAGACGGATCAAAGCCCTGCTCGATCTTCTCGAGGAAGAAACCGGCCGCTATGCCGGGGCAAGCGATCATATTGCCAAGCAGACCAAGATGCTTGCCCTCAACGCCACGATCGAGGCCGCACGGTCGGGCGACGCCGGGCGAGGCTTCGCGGTCGTCGCGCAGGAGGTCAAATCGCTCGCCACGAGCGCCGCGGAAACCGCCGCCGATTTTCGCCATACGGTGATCGACCGGCTGACGCGCAGCACGCGAATCGTCGACGAACTCGTCGATGAGCTCGAAGGCGCGCGGCTCGCCGATCTTGCCCATGCGATCAACGATATGGGGCTACGCGGGCTTGCCGCACGCGGAGTCGACGTTCGTATTCTCGCGACCGACCCGGCGATCAGGCAATTCGCCGGCGCCGACGAGGACGCCGAAAAGGCGCGTGGCGCGCTCGACCGGCTGCGGGCGCATCTCGCCTTCTCGGATTTCTACCGCAACGCCTTTATCGCCGATACGCATGGCCGCGTTCGCCTTGCGCTCGACGAGAGCTCGGCACCGATGGACTATGACCTCAGGGGCCAGCCGCAATATGAAAACGCGCTGCGGACGACGAGCGCCGGTCAGTGGTCGGCCGACGAAATCTGGGAAAACCCATTCGGCAACAACCGCCCCTGCGTCCTTTTCGTCTGCGGCATTCGCGAGAACGGGCTCGAAGGAGGCGAGGTCTCCGGCGTGCTCTATCTCGAATATGACTGGGCGCGCTTCGCGGCGGGGGTGATGAAGACGCAAAGCATTCTGCAGGATGGTATTCGCGGCGCCGAACGCTTCCTCGTGCTCGACCAGTTCAACAAGATCGTCGGCAGTTCGGACGAGACCGCCTTCGGCGTCCCCTATGACATGCCCGCCGATTGCGGCGAGCGCGGCACCTATATGCGTGACGGCAAGAGCGTTTCCTATGCGCGCGGGCAAATCGAGAACGGGTTTGGCGGACTCGAGCTGTGCAGCGTAATCGAACACCGGATGCACAATCGCGCCGAGATCCTTGTCGCGCTCGGCATCGACGAGGAGAATGGCGCTGCCGGCACGCAATCGCTCAGCGACGCCGCCTGACATTCAGCGAATTACAACGAAAAAGGCGCGAAGCCGAGGGGCTCCGCGCCTTTCGTCATCCGCGCACCGGTTCTAGTCGAGACCGCGAACCCGGAGCCGGTTGATCCTGCCATTGCGGATGCGGCATTCGAAGCGGCCGCGATCGTAATCATTGTAGCCGCGCCGATCGTAGCGATCACGATGACCGCGCCGGTACCGCCCCTCGTCAACGACAATCCGGCCGCTGACGTCATAGCCATTACGCTTCTCATCGACATCGGTGATCTCGGTAACTCGCGCCCGGCCGTAGCGTGAGGCGTCGCGCTGAGCGGCGGTGCTGCACTGACTCACGGCCTGGCGCGGCGTCAGATAGGCGCCGCGATAGCCGCGCCGGTCGTCATGGCGATCCTCATAACGGCGGTCATACCGATCGTCGTCGCTGGTCGCGGCGGCGACGACGGCGGCGATACCGCCAAGGACGAGCGCGCCGGTAATAACGTCGCCGGCGTCGATTCGATCATTGCCGCGCGCTTGCGCCGGGCTTGCGGAGGCAACAGCAAGCGCTGCGGCGGCGGTCGCTCCGAGAAGCGTTTTGCTGAGGGTTTTCATAGTGGGACTCCTTC
>CAYQVL010000254.1:0-3436 GCA_964420825.1 uncultured Sphingomonadaceae bacterium | reverse complement strand
TGGCTCATAGTTCAATTCTCCATTCCCAGCGCAACGGATCGCCGTCCATGATCTCGACGCCGTTGGCTATGAGTTCGTTGCGGATCGCGTCGGCCGCGGGGAAATTCTTGTTGCGACGCGCTTCCTTGCGCAGGTCGAGTTGGTGGTCGATTTGCTCGGGCGTGATGACGGCGTCGGCGGGGCGGATGCGTAAATTCGCACGCGTGATAGGAAGCAGGTTCAGTCCGAGCACATCGTCGAAATGCCTCAGCGCTTTGCGTTTGTCGTCAGCATATCCGGGTGCTGCCAACACCTTGTCGAGAACGACGAGAGCCTGGGGTGTGTTTAAATCGTCCGAGATGGCGAGATTGAGTTCGGCGATTAAATCATCGTGTAGCGATTCATTGAACTTGTCTTGATCGCCGAAAAAGTCTGCGTCTTCCTGGCATTCGGCGACATACTGTTGAGTGATCATCACCATCCGCTTGAGCCGTGTCAGCGCCGCGAGCAGGTTGTCGAAGGTAAATTCCAACTCGCTGCGATAATGGGCCTGGAGGCACATCAGGCGATAGGCGAGGGGGTGGACGCCCTTGTCGACGAGCGTCTGGAGCGTCAGGAATTCGCCCGCCGATTTGGACATCTTGCCGCCTCGATCGACGAGAAAATTGTTGTGCATCCAGATATTGGCGCCGGTCTGCGCCGAGCCGCTATGCGCCTGGTTCTGCGCAATCTCGTTGGGGTGGTGGATCTCGCGATGGTCGATCCCGCCGGTGTGGATGTCGAACCGTTCGCCGAGATATTTCATGCTCATCACCGAGCATTCGAGATGCCAGCCCGGCGCGCCTCGGCCCCAGGGCGAATCCCATTCCATCTGGCGCGTCTCGCCCGGCGGCGTCTTGCGCCAGATCGCAAAGTCGCTTTGCTGGCGCTTGCCGTCGACGGGATCGATCCGGCCTTCGCCCTCCTTGGTAGAGGCGCGGGCGAGGCGGCCATAATCGGGGACGGTCGAGGTATCGAAATAGAGGCCGCTGTCGAGCTCGTAGCAATGCTCGCCCGCAATCGTTTCGGCGAAGGCGATCATTTCGGCAATATGGTCGGTTGCGACCGACCATTTGGCGGGCTCACGAATGTTGAGCCGGGCAATATCGGTCTTGAACGCGTCGGTATAATGCGCGGCGATATCCCAGGCCGATTTGCCCGCCTTGGCGGCGGCCTTTTCCATCTTGTCGTCGCCGAGATCGGCGTCCGAAGTCAGATGGCCGACGTCGGTGATGTTGACGATATGGGTGAGGGTGTAGCCCTTCCAGGCCAGCGTGCGCCCGAGCGTATCGGCGAAGATATAGGCGCGCATATTGCCGATATGCTGATAATTATAGACCGTCGGGCCGCAGGTATAGACGCGCGCTTCGCCCGGATGGATCGGCGCGAACGCTTCGGCGCTGCGCGTCAGGCTGTTGAACAGGGTGAGAGGGGCTGAAGACAATGGGCGGGGGCTTCCGGATAATGGGCGATCGAGAGGAGGACGCGCCAC
Source organism: uncultured Sphingomonadaceae bacterium (assembly GCA_964420825.1). Taxonomy (GTDB): domain Bacteria; phylum Pseudomonadota; class Alphaproteobacteria; order Sphingomonadales; family Sphingomonadaceae; genus Parasphingopyxis. The sequence goes on along the minus strand of CAYQVL010000254.1, from coordinate 1,926 downwards.
CGCCGGCGGCTCGCCATCACAGAGGCCTTATCCGATAGCCGAGCGCGCCGCCAAGTCCTTTAACTCGGGAGGCGGCGCGCGCCGATTATTCGGCGACAGCGGTTTCGTCGGCCTGGGCCATCAGCGCCTCGAGCTGGCGCTCGCAGCCATTGGCGAGCAGCTCCGCGCCGATATCTACGGTATCGTCGGCCTCGGCGGTCAGCTCGACGAACTTCACCTGCGTCGGCGCGGCTCCGCCGGGCCAGCTGATCCGGTATTCCGAACCCGAAGAGGCGGTCAGCGTAGTGGGCCAACTCTGCGTCCACTGGTTTGCGGCGAAGGACACCGTGGCGCTATTCTCGCCGGTTATCGTCATCGCCGATGGCGACTGAGCGTCCGCACGCCAGAGCGTCACGGGCTGGCCCGGCAGATAGCAGAACAGACCGGTCTGACCGATATCGAGTTGCCAGACGTCGCGCGCTGGGGTTGTGCCGTCGGTTGCGAGATCTCCACGACTCACGCCGGTGCGCGCCCGCGCGCTCGCCGAGCCGCGCGCGGCGAGCGAACTGGCGATCTGGCGCGGGCCGCTGGCCGAATAAGTCCCCGGCCCGCGATATTGGCGCGTGCCGCCCGACGTCAGCACGGTGACGCGGTCGTTGCGGCCGAGGACGATCTGCGCATTGTCGTCGAGGCGCGCGCCGCGCGGATAGGCGCGCGCCGCCGCGCCGCTCGAATAGGTTACCAGAACATCCGCGAGCGCGGCGCCGCTCGTCGCGGCAAGCGCCAGCCCCATCATCGCATAGGCGAGAGATTTACTTGGCTTGTAGCACATAGGTTCCTCCTGGTTCGGTCTTTCGCAGCCGCGCAACGAAATTCTGCAATGCACGATCTTCGGGATTTTCCCGGGCGATTTCCGCAATCTCTTCGAGCGCGCTTATATCGCCTTCGTCATAGCGCTTGAAGAGGGTGTAGAGTGCCTCGGCCGATCCCGCCGTGATTTCAAGCACAGGTTCGTAGATTTCGACCGGCGTCGCCCGGCCCGAAAGCGTGACGCGCCCGAGCGGGCGGTATGCTATGCGGGTAACCCCCTCGATTGCCTCGCGACTTGCGAGAATTTCGGTGTCGAGATGCTTGTTGCCGCTTTCGAGCCGCGCGGCTGTATTCATCGCATCGCCGAGCGCGGTATATTGGATACGGCCCTCGCCGCCGAAATTGCCGACGACCGCCGGGCCGTAATGGAGCCCGACGCGCGTACAGCCGATCGGCGGAACGCCGTCGGGGGCGCTGGCGCGGAATTCTTCACCAGCACGCCACATCGCGAGCGCGCACTCGGCCGCGCGCTCTGCGTCGTCGGGGCGCGAAATCGGCGCGCCCCAAAAGGCGACGACGGCGTCGCCGACGAACTTGTCGAGCGTCCCGCCATGGTCGAGCACGGTCTCGCTGAGCATGTCGAGATAGCGATTGAGCAGGGTCGCGACCATCTCCGGTTCGATCGCATGACTGAGGGCGGTGAAACCCTGAAGATCGGTAAAGAGGGCGTAAATCCTGCACTTTTCGCCGTGGAGAGAAAGCCTGTCGGGATCGGACAATATCTGCTCGGCGACATCGGCGGGAAGATATTTACCGAGCGCGCCGGTGACAAATTGGCGTTTTTCGGCACCGACTGATCGCGCCGCCGCGTTGACCGAGGCGAAAGCGGCGGCCCAGCCGACTACCCAGCCGAACACCGGCAGGCTTTGGGTATCTACCCCCGTCTTGTGGAGAACATAGGGCACGAGCAGGATGATTGCGGCCTGGACGAGGATGAGCAGCCCAAGCCGCAACAGCCGCATATCGCCGAGGCTGGTCAGCGCGCCGGCGACTACAGCGAGCGCGGCGGCAAGCCAGAGAGCCCATCCCGGCACCGCGCGCAGCATGACGCCGTCGAGCAGCTGCGCGAGCAACTGG
>CAYQVL010000253.1:0-3453 GCA_964420825.1 uncultured Sphingomonadaceae bacterium | reverse complement strand
CAGCGCGACGATGCCGCCCGCCAAAACCCAGCCTGCGATGGTGTTGAACTGACTCATCTCTATCGTTCCCGAATCTCGCCCCAAGGATCGCCCGGATGTTCGGGCGCGTTGGTGCGGTGCTTTATAAGCAGCGGCGCGCTATCGCAAGCTGGAGTGAACGCTGTCAGGTTCACGCTTCGCGATCGGCCCAGCTGCGCAACAGCGTATGCGCGATGGCGAAGTGCGGCGGCGCAAGGAATGGCGCGCCGGGGGCGCCGTCGAACACTGCGCGGACCTCGTCGCGGCTGACCCAGATCGCGTCCTCGAGCTCGTCGGCGTCGAGATTGAGCGCGTCATCCTCGACCGGCGCGATGCAGGCCATCATCATCGAGCCGGGAAACGGCCAGGGCTGACTCGCCAGATATTCAACCGAGCGCGCGCGCACGCCGGCTTCTTCATGGAGTTCGCGCGCAACTGCTTCTTCGAGCGATTCGCCGGGTTCGACGAATCCGGCGAGCGCCGAATAGCGATTGGGCGGGAAGCGCGGCTGACGGCCGACGAGCGCCTTGCCCTCAAATTCGGCGAGCATGATGACGACGGGGTCGACGCGCGGAAAATGCTCGGCGCCGCATTGCGGGCAGCTGCGCGCCCAGCCCGCCTTGGAAACCCGCGACGGTGCGCCGCAATTGCTGCAGAAGCGGTGGCGGCGGTGCCATTCGATGAGGCCGCGCGCGGCGGCGTAGGTCGAGGCTTCGGCCGATTGCATGGCGTCGAGATGCCGCCACACCGAATAGGCCTGCTGGCCCGAGGCTGGGCGGCTCTCATCGAGCGCGCAAAAACACGGGATGTCGCCGTCGAGGCCGAGAAACAACGGCTCGCAATGATCGGGGCATTCGCCGAGCGAGCACCAGCCGAGCGCGCCGTTGCCATCGAGGCGCGGCTCGAGATCGTCGAGCTGCAGCAACCGCGCGCGCATATCGCCGCGCGCGCTGGCGATCGCCTCCTCATCGTTGCGGATATGATCGGCGCGGTCGATCGGCGAGCCGGTAAAACCCGGGGCGGGGCGACGAATCATACGGTTTCCTCTCTCTGGGCGCGAGCGAGCATAGCGGCCTTGACGAACAAAGTCGGCAGCCCGGCATTCTCGATATCGGCGATCGGCCACCATTCGCCTTCGATGGCGGGGCGCGTCAAGGCCGTAGCCGCGACGATGTCGAGGTCGAGCGCGAAATGGGTGAAGACGTGGCTGACCTGGCCGATCGGCCGCCAGTTCGCCGCGACCGGCGCGCCGTCATAATTGGCTCCCCGAGCATCCCATGTCCCGCTCGGCAGTGCGCGCATGCCGCCGAGCATGCCCTTGGGCGGCCGGCGGACGAGCAGCACGTCGCGCCCCGCTTCGAGCCAATAGGCCGTGCCTTCGCGCAATGACCGGACTTTCCTGACGGGTTTGACCGGAAAGGCGGTAGGGTCGGCGGTGGCGGCGGCGGCGCAGTCGGCGCGCAGCGGGCAGAGCGCACAGGCCGGATCGCGCGCCGTGCAGATCGTCGCGCCGAGATCCATCATCGCCTGCGCGAAATCGCCGGGGCGACTCTGCGGCGTCAGCTTTTCGGCGGCGGCGCGGATGGTCTTGCGGCCCTGCGGCAGCGGCGTCGCGATCGCGAAGAGCCGGGCGATGACGCGTTCGACATTGGCGTCGATCACCGTCGCCGGCTCGCCAAAGGCGATCGCGGCAATCGCCGCGCCGGTATAGGCGCCGATGCCGGGCAGGGTGCTCAGCTCGGCTTCGGTCGCTGGAAGCCGCCCGCCATGGTCGCGGGCAACCGCGCGCGCACAGGCGAGCAGATTGCGTGCGCGGGCATAATAGCCGAGCCCGGCCCAAGCCGCCATGACATCGGCCTCGTCGGCTGCTGCAAACGCCTCGATCGTCGGCCAGCGCGCGATGAAGCGGGCGAAATAGGGCTTTACCGCCACAACCGTCGTCTGCTGGAGCATGACCTCGGACAGCCAGACGCGGTATGGATCGGGCGGGGCTTCGCCGGGCGCCGCGCGCCAGGGCAGCGCGCGCGCATGGGCGTCATACCAGGCGAGCAGCGCCGCGGCGGCGGAATTGCCCGTCATTTTCGGGCGCTCGGGCACCCGGCGATTATCCACATCGGGGAGCAAGTTTTTCTAGCGGGCATCGGGGCGCTATGGCATGATCGGCACGATGGCGAAAATACGAAACACGACCGGGGCACAAAAGGCCGCCGACAAACCGCGCAACCGCTATGCGCGCGCGGTCGGCGATATGCTACCCGAGATTGGTCGCGCCTCGTTCCGCCGCTTCGGATTCGTGCAAAGCGCGGTGGTCAGCCGCTGGTCCGAGATTGTCGGCGAACGCTATGCCGAGGTTTCTAGCCCCGAATCGATCCGTTTTCCGCAGGGCAAACGCTCGGGCGGCGTGCTTGAGCTCAAGGTATCGGGAGCGCATGCGACGATGATGCAGCACGTCGAGCCCGCTATCATTGAGCGGGTGAACCGCTTTTTCGGCTATCCGGCGGTGGCGCGGATCGCCATCCGGCAAGGCCGGCCCGCACCCCGCCGCGAAGTTCGCGCCGCGCCGCCTTCTCTGCGGCCGATCCCGACGGCGCTGGGCGACTCGCTGCGCGAAGTAGCCGACCCCGAATTGCGAGCCTGCCTCGAAGGACTCGCCGGCGCATTGGCCGCGACCAGCGACGCTCCGGGCTTTGACCCGGCGGCTCCGACGCGGCAATTGGAGATCAAACGGCTCGGCGATTTTACGCCGGGCACCCTTAATGGAGTGAGCGAGTAATGAATATGATGTGGAAAGCCGCCGGTATCGGGCTGGCGATGGTGCTTACCGCCTGCGGCGGCGAGACCGCGGCGAACGGCGGCGGCAGCGCTGCCAATTACGAAGCCGATACCTCGCGCAACTGGGTCGAGGTCGTCACCAAGACCGAGGACGGCGGTTTCCGGATGGGCAATCCCGACGCGCCGATCAAGATCGTCGAATTCGCTTCGCTGACCTGTTCGCATTGCGCCGAATTCGCCGAACAGAGCTTCACGCCGCTGACCGAGAATTATATCTCGCAGGGTCTGGCGAGCTTCGAGGTGCGCAACTTCATTCGCGATCCGCTCGATCTGACCGCCGCGCTGCTGGCGCGCTGCAACGGCGCCGAGCATTTCTTCCCGATCAACGAACGGATGTTCGCCAACCAGGCGCAGATGTTCGAGGCTATTCAAGCGGCCGACCAAACCGCTTTGCAGGCTGCATCGACGCCAGAGGCGATGCAGAGCGGCGAGGCTTTTGTCGCCTATGCCCAAGCGGCAGGGCTCATTGATCTGGTCGGCGGACTTGGCATTCCCGAGACCCGCGCTCGCCAGTGCCTGACCGACGGCGCCGGGCTGCGCGAGCTCGAAGCGATCCGTAACCAGGCGCTCTCGCAATATAATATTCCCGGCACGCCGACCTTC
>CAYQVL010000252.1:0-3462 GCA_964420825.1 uncultured Sphingomonadaceae bacterium | reverse complement strand
CGCCCGACCTGTGGATCGCACGCGATGGCGATCTCCGCCTCGAAACCAATATCGGTGCGTCTCGCCAGAAGCGCGACATAAAGCGCCAGCCGCGCACCGCTGAGCGCCTCGACGAGAACGCTATCGCCAATTGCGGCAAGCGCTTCGGCGAGTATCATCGCCGCCGATTCTAACGTTTCGCCGCGAGTCTGTTCGGCGAGAACGGCTTCACCGGCTTCTACCATCGCACGATCGAGTCCGGGAGCATCGAGGCCATGTTCGCGGATGCCATACTCGCGCAGCGCGGCGGCGGTATTCCAAACGAGACGCCGATGGACAGCTACGTGAAGGTCGCCCGGCGCCAGCAGCGGCGCATCGAATCGATCGTTGCGCCGACTCTCGGCGATCAGCAGACGCATCGCCGCCTCGACGAGCCGCTTGTCGTCGCTCTCGAGCAGGTTGCCCAGCACGCCGTTTTCGGCAACCACCGCGTCAGCGCGCAGCCGCTTGACGATCGTGTATTCATCGCTGCGACGAAGTAGCGCCGCGACGAGATCGGGGTCGTGGAGCAGCCTCGCGCGATCGAGTATCGGCCGCGCGATGGCGACATGTCCGGCACCGAGCGAAGCGCAAAAACCCTCGCTTTCCGCCACTTCTGGCGCGACGAGTAGCCGCACGCGAAGATCGTCTTCGACGGCGGCGACGAGTTGATCGAGCAACCGCCGCATCAGCACGCATTCGAATTCGTTCAAACGATAACCGCCGGGGTGAAAAAGATCGATCAACGCTGCCGAAAAGCGCTCGTTTCCGCCATGCGCGGTACGCGCTAGCTCGTCGAGCAGCGACAGCGCGCGCACGTCGGCGGACTTACCGCCCGGCGGGACCTCGTCAGACATAAGTTCGCCATAGGCCAAACGTCGTTAAAACCATGCTAATCCCGCCATTCGCGGTCAGGCGTCGCGGCGGATCGCCTCGCGCATCAGATTTTGCAGCAGGAAGATCGAAACGACGCCGTAGAGCGCCGCCGCGGCGGGCCAGTACATCCAGTAGCCGAGCAGCGCGAAAGCAGGGAGCAGCCAGATCGCGGCGTCGCCATCGGCCACCAGCGGCGCCAGCGCGCCGAGATCGGCCCCGGTCCGGCGGTATAGCGCGAGTTCGCGGGCGCACAGCACGAGCGCCAAGATCGCAGCGCCCGCTGTTACGAGCCATACGCTTTCGCCCGATTGGGCGGTGAAAAAACGCCCGAGGCCGAGAATGGCGAACCCCTGCGCCGCGCCTTTGCCGAATCGCATTTCCCAGCTGCCGCTGTGATCGCGCAACCGCGCCATATCTATGCGCGCGGCAATCGCGCCGAGCGGCCCGGCGAGCAGCAGGACGGCGAGTCCCGACCATAGCCAGCCCGACCAGAAGGCGATCGCGGCGACCATCGTCAGCACAACCGCGCCGATCCGCAACCAGAAGGGGTCAACCGGGCTGTCGAGCAGCGGCGGCGCGGCGAGCGCGATGATCGGGGGAAAAATAAACCTCGCCGGCCAGCTTTCATCCTCATGGCGGTTGCGCGCCAGCATCGCGCGACCGGCATCGCGGCTGTTGGCGCTGCGATCGGCAAGCAACACCGCATCGCGCGCATCGGCGACCGCGCCGCCTTCGCCATCGACGGGAACGAAACGCGGTGCCGACTGGACGATCTTGCGCATCAGCGTCGACTGGAGATCCCACTCGCCGAGCATCGCCGCGGTCTCAACAAGCGTTTGCCTGTCGGTCAACGCAAGGCCCGCCCAGCGCCGCTCGCCATCGACGCGTTCAAATGCTTCATTGGCCGCGATATCGACGACGACAAGCAATGCCGGTGCGGTCTGCGCGGCCATCGCGGCGAAGCAATCGGGCGCGGCGACAAGCCCGTCGGCGACAAGCAGGACGGTCTCGTCGGGATGAAAGCGATCGGCGGCGTCAGCGGCTTCGCGTGCGAGATCGACGGCGATGCCGTCGCGCCGCAGCCGGTCTATCGCCGCGTTGAGCGAAGCAGGCACGCGTTCGACGAGGATGACGACGTGGCTCGCGCCCGCCGCGCTCGCGCGTCGCACCTGATGTTCGAGCAACGTCCGCCCCGCCATCGGCAGCAGCGCGCGAAGTTGCGCCTCGCCATCCTCGGCGTCCTGATAGGCCGCGATCAGCGCCGCAAAACCCACAACATCCTCCCCTTAACTGCGCAAGCGATAGGCGGAGCAATGGGCAATTGCCAAGGGGTAGAGCAGCTTATCCGGGCATGATGTGCCAAATCGGCGGGGACAGCCGAAAATTTCGCGGTCAGCCGGTCTGTTCGAAGGCGGCGAGCGCCTTGTCTATGCGCCGTAGCATCTCGCGGCTGAACGGCTTGCCCTCGGCCGCTCCGTTCGCCAGGCCCATGAGGTCGATCACGCCGAAGCTTGCGGCGAGGCCCTTGAGTCGCCAGGCGGCGGTCTGCCATTGCTGATCGTTTATGGCGCTGTGCAACGCCGCGGTCTGGCGCTGCGCACTTTCGAAAAAGGCGCTGCGCAGCTCGCGAATCAACACCTGATCGTCGCCAACGGCGGCGGCCAAAGTCTTGTCGAGGGCTCCTGGATCATAGGCCATGCTGTGACAATAACGCATCGCTCTTAACGCTCCGTTGCCGAACGGCTTCCGAACCTCCCCAAACATGGTAAACAAGACCTTTCGGGAGGAGATGATGGGCGAAGCCGCGAACGACGCGATCGACGGGCTGCCTCAGGCAGCCGCATCAACCGACGAGCCCTTGGCCGAACTTTACGTGGAGACGATCGGCTGGGACGAGAGCGAGGAAGACTGGGAGTTCGAGATTGAGCGTGCGCGTGTGGGGGAATGGCTACCTGCGACAGCGCTCGGCCTGGCCGCAGTCGCTTGGACCGGATTCATCGGCTGGACCGCCTTTAGCGACCTTTCGGGCGCCCGCTTGTCGCTTACCCAAATCGCCAACTGGATCGCGATCGGCTGCGTGCCGCTGGCGCTGATCGGCGTCGTCTGGATAATGCTCAGGCGCACCAGCAAGCGCGAAGCGATGCGTTTTGGACGCACCGCCGAGGCGATGCGCGCCGAAACCAAGCGGCTCGATTTCGCGATGGCGCTTATCCGCACGCAGCTTGCCGAAATGCGCCAATCGATCGCCGACGAGACCGACCGGCTGATGGCGCTCGGCGACGAGGCGGCCGGACGGCTCGGCGCTATCGGCGCGGACATGCGCGACGCCTGCGGCGAGATCGAAGCAAAATCGCACTTGCTCGGCGGCAGCGCCAAAACCGCGCGCAATGACATCGAAGTGCTGATGAACGACCTGCCGCGCGCCGAGGAACGGGCGCGCACGGTGAGCGCGAGCCTGCGCGAGGCGGGAGTCAACGCGCATGAGCAGGCCGGATCGCTCGACGCGCAGCTTTCGGCGCTGGCGGTGCGCGGCCGCAGCCACATGCATCGCCTCTCGTCAGACTGACC
>CAYQVL010000251.1:0-3469 GCA_964420825.1 uncultured Sphingomonadaceae bacterium | reverse complement strand
GCAGCCGCACCACGCCCGCCCCGGCGGCGCCGACGCACGGCTGTTCGCCGCGCCGAGCGGCATAATCGAGGCGCGAAGCTTTGACGCAATCGCGCCGGCGCTCGACCAGCTCGAAGAGGCGCGCGCCAATGGCCTCCATGCGGCCGGGTACATCGGCTATGAAGCGGGGTTCGCCTTCGAGGCGCGGCTGGCGTGGATGCGGCGCGACCCGCCCGAGGAATCCCCGCCGCTATTGTGGTTCGGGCTGTTCGAAGGCGTCGAACGCATCGCCCCCGGCGAAGTGCCGTCGATGCTTGCCGATCCCGACGGCAGCCGCGCGAGCGCGCCAAGACCGTGCATGGAACGCGGCGACTATGCCCGGGCGTTCGAACGCATACAGGCCTATATCGCGGCCGGAGACATCTATCAGGCGAACTTGACCTTCGCTTGCGAGGTCGACGTCCATGGCGACCCGCTGGCGCTTTATGCGCGGCTGCGCGAATCCTCGCGCGCGGGCTATGGCGGCATCGTCTGGACGGGGGCGCATTGGCTGCTTTCGCTTTCGCCCGAACTCTTCTTCTCGCTCGCCGGACGAACGCTGACGGCGCGGCCGATGAAGGGCACCGCCGAGCGGCTCGCCGACCCGGAGGCCGACGCGCTGGCGCGCCGGACGCTGCGGTCGGACCCCAAACAGCGCGCCGAGAATCTGATGATCGTCGACCTCCTGCGCAACGACCTCTCGCGCGTCGCCGACGCCGGCAGCGTCGCGGCGCCGTCGCTCTTCCATGTCGAAAGCTATCCGACGGTCCACCAGATGACCTCGACGGTCACCGCGACGCTCGCGCCGGAGCACAGCGCCATCGACGTGCTGCGCGCCATCTATCCGTGCGGATCTATCACCGGCGCGCCGAAAATCCGCGCGATGGAAATCATCGACGAAGTCGAAGGCGGTCCGCGCGGTCCCTATACGGGCTCGATCGGCCGGCTCGATCCCAATGGCGACGCCGCGTTCAACGTCGCCATCCGCACATTGCTCTTGCCCGACGGGGAGCAACGCGCGAGGCTGGGGCTCGGATCGGGGATCGTCGCCGACAGCGAGATGGCCGGCGAATGGCGCGAATGCCTGGCCAAAGGGGCTTTTTTGACCGAAGACCAACGCGACATCGACCTGTTCGAAACGATGCGCTTCGACCCGCACGAAGGGATTGCGCTGCTCGATCGCCATCTCGCGCGGATGAAGGCGAGCGCCCGATCGCTGGGTTTTGCCTTCGATCGCCACGCCGCGCGCAACGAGTTGCAGGCGGCGACCTTCCGGCTGCGCGCGCCCTCGCGGATCACGATGTTGCTGTCGCAATCGGGCCGCATGGCGATTGCGATACGACCGCTGCCGCAGACCCCCGCCGGGCCCGTCGCCGTCGCGATAGCGCCGCGGCTTGCCGACGCCGGCGATTTCAGGCTGCGCCACAAGACCAGCGACCGGCGGATCTATTACAGCGCCTTTGCCGCAGCCGAGGCGTTCGACGTGCTGCTCGAAGACGATGAGGGCTATCTGACCGAAGGCTGCATCACCAGTTTGTTCGTCGAGCGCGACGGCAAGCTCCTCACCCCGCCGCTCGCGCGCGGCCTGCTTCCGGGCGTATTGCGCGCCGAGTTGATCGGCGAAGGCCGGGCTATCGAAGAGGATCTGACGCGCGACGACCTTGCGCGCGGCTTTTTCATCGGCAACGCGCTGCGCGGGCTGATCGAAGCGCGGCTCGCCTAAACCCCGAGACGGTAGAAATCGAGCGCGAGCAACTGTTCGATATGATCGAGCCAGTGGCCGATGCCCGTGGCGGCGCACGCGCAATCGAGCTCGATGACGACATTTTGGCCCTTGCGGCCGGTGCGCACCTTGACGCCTTCGGCGAGAAACACGCTCTTGAGCGCGATCGCCGTATCGGCCTGCGTGCCGACAAGCCGCGGCGCGTAGAGATTGGCATCGTCGATCGCAAACTGGCCGCCCGCTTCGTCGGCCGCCGCGACGCCTTCGATGCCCATATGGACATCGGCGCGGTGGAGCGCGCTCGCCGAGCGGCTGATATCGGCATGGCGGAAAAACTCGATCGCGCGCTGGGTATCGCCGAGCGCGCCGAGCGCGAGATGCTGCTGGTCTTCGAGGAATTTTTGCCAGCGATCGATATTGTCGAGGCTCGAAAAATCGCTGTCGAAGAGCGCGCGAAAGCTGTTGGCATAGCTGTAGCGCAGATTTTCGTCGGCGACGTCGAAACTCACCAGCTTGACGATCTTGCGCTGCGAGCGCGCCATCAGCACCGCGTTCGTCAGCAGATAGGCGGCGGCGAGCGTTTCGGTGAGATTCGCGCTCGGGCCGAGATTGTGACAGCGGAGAACGAAAACACTCGCTTCGCCAGCGGCGATTTCGGCGATGACGGCACCGAAATCGCGTTTCTCGCTGTCGAGGAAGAGGTTGGGGCGACTGGCGAGCGAAGCCATGGCTATCGACCTTGCCCAACCGACAGGGCGCCCGCCGCGTTCATAGCGCCGTCACCAGTTTCGCGGCGATCTCGTCGATCTTCTCGATATCGATGCCGGCAACGTTCATCCGCCCGTCGGGAATGATATAGACCGCCTGTTCGTCGCGCAGCCGAACGGCCGCTTCGGGGGTAACGTCGATCAGCGAGAACATGCCGAAGCCCTTGTCGATATAGGTCCAGTCGCGATCCTGCCGCGCGCGGGCGAGCGCCAGCGCAAGCGCGGTGCGGTTGGCGTTGATGCGCTCGCGGATATATTTGAGTTCGGCGAGCCAGTCGGCCTTGAGGCCGGCATCGGTAAGGATCGTGCGGACGACGCCGGCGCCGTGATCGGGCGGCATCGAGTAGTTGGCGCGCGCGACCGCGAGCAGCATCGAATTCGCCGCGACGAGCTTGGCATTGTCCTTCGAAACGAGCAACGCCGCGCCGGTGCGCTCGCGATAGATGCCGAAATTCTTCGAACAGCTCAGCGCGAGCAGCATTTCGGGAGCGTGGCCGGCGATGGTTGCGATACGCGCGGCATCTTCGCGCCAGCCGTTGCCGAAGCCGATATAGGCGGCATCGACGAACGGGATCAGCCCGCGTTCGACGACGACGTCGACAAGCCGCGCCAGCTCTTCGGGCTCGGGATCGATACCGGTCGGATTGTGGCAACCGCCATGGATGACGACGCAATCGCCCGCGCGTGCGCCATCGAGCGCCGAGAGGATTGCATCGATATCGAGGCCCGCGGTGAAGCGCGGATAGGGGTAATGCGCCATTTCGACGCCGGCTGCGCCAAGGATCGCCTGATGATTGGGCCAGGTCGGATCGGGCAGCCAGAAGCGCGCGCCGGGAGTCAGTTGGAGCGCGAGATCGGCGAGCACGCGCACGGCGCCCGAGCCGCCGACCGACTGGATGCCGACAACATCCTCGCCGAAGCGATGATCGGGCAGCACTTCGCGCGCGAAGAAGGCTTCGAT
>CAYQVL010000250.1:0-3489 GCA_964420825.1 uncultured Sphingomonadaceae bacterium | reverse complement strand
CGCCGGGAATGCCGAGCGCCAGCGCGACACCGGCCTGTGCCGCTATGATCCAGAACCCCGCCTGGCGGACCTGCTGCGCGACGGCGGCACGGTTGCCCTCGCGCAGATTCTGCGTGATCACGGGCCCGAGGATCGGGTCGAAGCTCGTCTTGAGCTTCTGCGGCAGCGACGCGACCTGCTGCGCGACATAATAGATGCCGACGATCGCCGGGCCGAAGAACAGCCCGAGAATGGCAATATCGATCCGCCGCGACATCCATTCGATCGCGTCGGCACCGGCGAGCGGCAGGTTGTGCCAGGCGAGACGGAGGATCGCGGCGGGCTTTGGCCGCCAGCCGCGCGGCACGCCATAGCTCTTGAACAGCGGCCAGAGAGCTGCGACCATCGCCGCGACATTGGCGATGACGAACGAGATGATCAGCCCGTCGCGCGACGAGATAAAGGCGAGCGCGAACACCGCGATGCTGATCACCCAGGGCTCGACGATCGCGCGCGCGCGCACCGAAGACGCGATGTCATGGCGATAAGCGAGCGCGGCGAGCGCGACGTCGGACACCGCCAGCGCAAAGATCGTCAGTGCGAGCAGGCGCTCGACGCCGCGAATCTCGCTATTGGGGAACATCGCCCAGGGAAACAGCGCGAGCAGCCCTGCGGCGATCGCCGAGGCGATGATCGCCGCGAGCATCGCATCCCAGACGACGGCGACATGCGGTCGATCGGTATTGGCGAGCTGCTCTGCCAAACCCCGTTTAAGACCCAGCGTCGCGAGCTGTGCCGCGAACTCGACGACGAGGATCGCATAGGCGAAAATGCCGAGCGCTTCGGCACCGTACCAGCGGCCGGCGATAAAAAGAAAGGGCAGCCGCCCCGCCAGCCGCAGCACGAAACCGACCAGATTGGTCCGCCCGCCCCGCGCGACGGTGGACAAGTCCGCGGAAGGCGGCGTTACGTCTTGCCCCACATCCCGCGCCCCCCGGTGGCTGTCCTGACGATCAATGCGCCGCTCCCCAACTCGGTCCCGTACCGATATCGACGCCCAGCGGCACGCTAAGCTTAACCAGCGGCTCGGCGGCCGACGCCATGACGTCACGGATCACCGAAGACGCCGCGTCCGCTTTCGCTTCAGGCAGTTCGAAGACGAGTTCGTCATGGACCTGTAGCAGCATGCGGACGTCACCCAGGCCGGCATCGGCGAGCGCCGGGCCCATGCGGACCATCGCGCGCTTGATGATATCGGCGCTGGTGCCCTGGATCGGCGCGTTGATCGCGGCGCGCTCGCTGCCCTGGCGTTCGTGCTGCTTGGCGCTCTTTAACCGCGTGAAGTGCGTCTTGCGGCCGAAAAGCGTCGTCGTGTAGCCGGTTTCGCGGGCGGCGGTGAGCGTTTGGGTGATATACTGGTTTATACCGGGAAAGCGCTCGAAATAGCGGTCGATCATCGCCTGGGCTTCATCGGGATCGATCTCGAGACGGCCCGCCAAACCCCAGCGTGAAATCCCATAAAGTATTGCAAAATTTATGGTTTTTGCCTTGCCCCGGGTGTCGCGGTTGACCTCGCCGAAGAGCTCCTGCGCGGTCATATTGTGAACGTCGCCCCCGGCAACGAAAACCTGCTTGAGCGGCTCGACATCGGCCATGTGCGCGGCGAGGCGCAATTCGATCTGGCTATAGTCGGCGGCGAGCAAAATATGGCCCTCCTCGGCGACGAAGGCGTGGCGGATCTGCCGGCCGATCTCCGTGCGGATCGGGATGTTTTGCAAATTCGGCTCGGTCGAGGCGAGCCGCCCGGTCTGCGCGCCGGTGAGGCTATAGCTCGTGTGGACGCGGCCGGTCTTGGTATTGATCTGCGCCTGGAGCGCGTCGGTATAGGTGCTCTTCAATTTGCTGAGCTGGCGCCAGTCAAGAATTTTCCGGGCGATTCCCTCGCCGCCGCGCGCGAGCCGCTCCATCTCGTTGACGTCGGTCGACCACACCCCCGATTTGCCCTTGCGGCCGCCCTTGAGACCCATTTTGTCGAACAGGATTTCGCCCAGTTGCTTGGGGCTGCCGATGATGAAGCGTTCGCCGGCGATGTCGTAAACCTCGCGCGCGGCCTGTTCGATCTGTTGGGCGAACTCGGCCGACAACCGCGAAAGTTCCTCGCGATCGACCTTGATGCCCGCACACTCCATCTTTGCGATGACGGGCACGAGCGGTCGATCGACGAGCTCGTAGACGCGCGTCACCTGCTCGTCCCAAAGCCGTGGCTTGAGCCGCCGCCAGAGCCGCAGCGCGATGTCGGCGTCCTCGGCGGCATATTCGGTCGCGCGTTCGAGCGGCACTTCGCCAAAGCCGATCGCCTTTTTCCCTGTCCCGACGACCTCTTTGTACGCGATGCAGCTGTGATCGAGATGGATTTGCGCGAGTTCGTCCATGCCATGGCCGTGGAGTCCCGCGTCGCAATCGAAGCTCATCACGATGGTGTCGTCGAGCGGCGCAATCGCGATATCGTGCTGGGTCAGCACGCCGAGGTCGTATTTGAGATTATGGCCGATCTTGAGGACGGCGGGATCCTCGAACAGCGGCTTGAGCTTGGCCAGCGCGACATCGAAATCGATTTGCGGCGGCACTTCGTCGAGCAGCCCTTCGCCGCCATGGCGCAGCGGGATATAGCAGGCTCTGTTGGGAGCGAGCGCGAGGCTGACGCCGACGCGCCGCGCGGTCACCGACTCGAGCGAATCGGTCTCGGTATCAATGGCGACGAAACCCTGCGCGGTCGCGGCGGCGATCCAGCGGTCGAGATCGGCTTCGGTAACGACGGTTTCGAACTGGCTGCGGTCGCACGGCGGATCGGCGGGGACGACGACGGTGGCCGGCGCTTCGTTCTTGGAGGAGCTTGCGGTGTCAGTGGAAGGCGTAGCGTCGCCGCCGACGATACGTCCGAGCAGCGACTTGAAGCCATGGTCTTCGAGAAAGGCGCGCAACGGCGCATCGGGGATGGCCTTGAGCACCAGGTCGTCGAGCGCCTCGGGGAGGCTGCAATCCTCCTTGAGCGTCACGAGTATGCGCGAGAGCCGCGCATCGTCGGCATGTTCGATCAGATTGTCGCGCATTTTCGACGGCTTCATGCCGGGCGCGGCTTCGAGCACGGCGTCGACGCTGCCATATTCGTTGATCAGCTTGGCTGCGGTCTTGGGGCCGATGCCGGGAACGCCGGGGATATTGTCGACGCTGTCTCCCATCAGCCCGAGCACTTCGCCGAGCTTATCGGGTGTCACGCCGAATTTCTCGGCGACATGCTCCTTGCCGATCCGGCGGTCGCCCATCGTATCGTAGAGATCGAGCCCCGGTTCGATCAGCTGCATCAGATCCTTGTCCGAGCTGACGATGGTGACCTTCCAGCCCTGCGCGAGCGCCGCTCGCGCATAAGAAGCGATGAGGTCGTCGGCCTCGAACCCCTCTTCCTCGATGCACGGCAGCGAGAAGGCGCGCGTCGCGTCGCGGGTCATCGGG
>CAYQVL010000249.1:0-3500 GCA_964420825.1 uncultured Sphingomonadaceae bacterium | reverse complement strand
GCAGGGTCAGCTTGCCCTCGACCTCGAGCACGCGCTGGATGACGAACATGACATCGGGGCGGCCCGCATCATATTCATCGAAAACGAGAGCGGTCGGCGTCTGCAGCGCCCAGGGCAGCAGGCCTTCGCGAAATTCGGTGACCTGCTGGCCGTCGCGCAGTACGATCGCGTCGCGGCCGACGAGGTCGATACGGCTGATATGGCTGTCGAGATTGATGCGGACGCAGGGCCAGTTCAATCGCGCGGCGACCTGCTCGATGTGCGTCGACTTTCCGGTGCCGTGATAGCCCTGAATCATCACCCGCCGGTTGAAGGCGAAGCCGGCGGCGATGGCGAGCGTCGTGTCGGGATCGAAGACGTAAGATTCGTCGCGATCGGGGACGCGTTCGTCGGCTTCGCTGAAGGCGGGCACCTCCATATCCGAATCGATGCCGAACAGCTCGCGCACCTTCACCATCTTGTCGGGCGCATCCATCACCGTATCGGTGCGGCTGTCGGGCTGGGTATTGGGTATCGAGGCCATGAAGTGTCTTTCGTCGGAGAGTCGGCGCTTTACCTAAGCGCTACGCGCGACGCTTACAAATGCGTTGACCATAACGGAAGGCCGATCAGCCCCAGGCGATGATCTCCCAGCCGCGCCGATCGGCGATCTTCCGCAGCTTCGAGCTCGGATTGGTCGCGATCGGTTCGTCGGACCAATCGAAAACCGGCAAGTCGCTCGAACTGTCCGAGTAGAAACGGACATGAACGCCGTCGCGCGCGATGTTTTGCCGGGACACCCAATCGTCGAGCATAAGACGCTTGGCCTCGCCATAGCAATTTTCGCCGTCGATCCGCGCGAGGATCGCGCCGCTATCGTCGCGCTCGCTCGCCGTGCCTATGACATCGTCAAAGCCCAGCCGCCGGGCGATGGGCAGCGCATAAAAGGCGTAAGAGGCGGTCGCGAGGACGAGCCGCCGGCCCGTCGCGCGGTCGGCCGCTATCCGCGCCAGCGCCTGCGGATATACATTGCGCGCAAGCGTTGCCTCGGCGAAACTCTCGGCAAGCTGCGCGAGCTTTTCGGGGGCGATTTTCGGGCCGATCATCAGTCCGTGATTGATCTCCTGCAATCGCCCGCGGTCGACCAGGCCGACGACATAGGCGAGCATCGAAGCAATTACCGCAGGCACGAGCACCAGCCGCCAGCGCTCGTGCCGCCAGGCGGCATGGAGCAAAAACGGTGTATAGGTCGCCCGCCGGGTGATCGTCCGGTCGAGGTCGTAGAGCGCGATATCGGTCATCCCGCCGCCCATAGCATGGCGATCCGTCTTGCCGAGCAGGGATTTTATCCCCACAAGACAGACCGATGAGCGTCGACGCCGATTTCAACGAGGAAAACAAGGATGGAGGCCGCATTTTGCGCTTCCACGGCCGACTGACCCTCGCCCGACTCGGCGATCTCCCCGACCGGCTCGATGCGCTCGATTACGATCCCGTGTGCGCCGATATTTCGGACGTCGAACGCATCGATACAGTCGGCGCGTGGATCCTGCACAAATTGCGGCGCGAACGCGGCACCAAACTGGTCGGAAACAGCGAAGAAGGCGAACGCCTGCTCAAGCAGGTCGCAAGCGCCGATGAGCCGGCCAGGGCGCACCCCGATCAGGGCAATCGGTTCACCCGCACGATCCAGCAAATGGGCGAGGCGACGATTGAGGCCGGACGCAGCCTCAAAGGGCTGTTGATATTCTTCGGCGGGCTGCTGATCGCCAGCGCCAACGTCATCGCGCATCCCAGGCGCTTCCGCTTCAATGCGGTCACCCATCAGTTCGAGGTCGTCGGCGTCGCCGCGCTCGGCATTATCGGGCTGATGAGCTTCCTCATCGGCATCGTCATCGCGCAGCAGGGCGCGGTGCAGTTGCGCCAGTTCGGCGCCGAAGTGTTCACGATCAACCTTGTCGGCCGCATCACCATGCGCGAACTCGGTGTGCTGATGACCGCGATCATGGTTGCCGGACGCTCGGGCAGCGCCTTTGCCGCGCAACTCGGTTCGATGAAGCTTGCCGAGGAAATCGACGCGATGCGCACGATCGGCATCTCGCCGATGGAGGCGCTCGTTCTTCCGCGCGTGCTGTCGACGACGATCCTGATGCCGCTGCTCGGCTTTTACGCGAGCGTCATCGCGATCATCGGCGGCGGGCTCTTGAGCTGGATCAGCCTCGATATTCCGCCTGCGACCTATATTATACGGATCCGCGAGGTGGTACCGATGACCGATGTCTGGGTCGGACTGATCAAGGCGCCGGTGTTCGGCTTCATCATCGGGCTGACCGGCTGCTTCAACGGCATGCTCGTCCAGGGCACAAACGAGGAGGTCGGGCTCAAGACCACGGCGGCGGTCGTCCAGGGAATTTTCCTCGTCATCGTGATCGACGCCTTTTTCGCCGTCTTTTTCTCGTCGATCGGGTGGGTATGAACGAAGACGTCGTCATCTCGGTCAAGGGGCTGAAGAACAGCTTCGGCGAGGAGGTCGTGCACGAAAATCTCGACCTCGAGATGCGGCGGGGGGAGGTTCTCGGCGTCGTCGGCGGGTCGGGATCGGGCAAATCGGTGCTCATGCGCTCGATCATCGGCCTGCAGCAGCCCGACGATGGCGACATCTGCATCTTCGGCGAGGAAATCGACCGGGCGAGCGCCGAACGCGAACTCGATCTGCGGCGCAGATGGGGCGTCCTTTTCCAGAATGGCGCGCTGTTTTCGACCCTGACCGTCGCCGAGAACGTCCAGGTGCCGCTGCGCGAGTTCTACAGGAATATCGGCGAGGAGCTGCTCGACGAGATCGCCTGCTACAAGGTAGTGATGACCGGATTGCCGGCCGAGGCCGCGCCCAAATTCCCCTCGGAGCTGTCGGGCGGCATGCGCAAACGCGCCGCCCTCGCGCGGGCGCTGGCGCTCGATCCGATCTTGCTGTTCCTCGACGAGCCGACCGCAGGGCTCGATCCGATCGGCGCCGCCGCGTTCGATGAGCTGATCGTCGAACTCAAGCAATCGCTGGGCTTGACCATCTTTCTTATTACCCACGACCTCGACACGCTGCATGCAATCTGCGACCGGGTTGCGGTGATCGCCGACAAAAAGGTAATTGCGACTGGGACGATAGAGGAATTACTTGCCCTCGATCATCCGTGGATACAGGAATATTTCAACGGGCCGCGGGGCCGCGCCGCCACCACGGCGGCGGCGCGATAGACCGGAGGAACGAGGATGGAAAACAGATCGAACCAGATGCTCGTCGGCAGCGTGGTGCTGCTGCTGATCGTCGTGCTGGTGTTCTTCCTCGTCTGGCTCTCCCGGCTCGGCGGCGGCGACGACCGCGCCTATGATATCTTCTTTTCGCAATCGGTCGAAGGGCTGGCTCGCGGCTCGGGCGTCACCTATTCGGGCGTGCCGATCGGCCAGATCGACAAAATCGTACTGCTCCCCGACAATCCCGAGTTCGTCCGCGTCCGAATTCGCGTCAA